>WAOT01000059.1 GCA_015521115.1 Desulfurococcales archaeon | reverse complement strand
ACCTAAACCAGAAGAGAAGCCCGTGCCACCGCAGCCGCCTAAACCTGCTGTTGAGCAGCCTCCCACCACAACAGAATTAAAACCTGTAGCCGAGATCCCGAAGAAGATCATTGATACCATAAAGGAGCTACGGGGTACGCTAGAGGCGGTATTCTACGATAAGGACTGGAACGAGATAAAGCGGGTGAAGGTTAGAGAGCTCTACGAGAACATCCAGAAGGCCGAGCCTGGCACAATACACGCCGTCGTATTCGACGGTATAATCACTCAGAGGATAATGGATGCCGCTGCAAGCAAGGGTATTAAAATACTAATTGGCTCTAGAGTGGGAAGTAAAGTTCAGAGCAAGCCTGAGGGCGTTATCTATTTAACGTTCTCGGATCTCATCTAGCCGCTCATGAAGTCGAAGAGGGTTTTTTGCCTCCTCCCACTCTTCAGCATTGACTCCTTAACTCCGAAGTAGCCGAGTATTCTCATAGCGGCCGGTATCACTTGCTTCTCAATATAGTAATTCACATCTACATCCTGGGGTTTGACCATAAAGTAGGGTCTCGCTTTCCTAGCTAGCGGCCCAGATCCCTTAACGATAATATAACCTATCATCATCCCCGGCCTTATCTTTATCCCCGCTTTTTCCATCAGCTTTGCTGCGTAGACATGAGGCTGTTCGACTTGATACTCTTCAGGTCTCCTTGTGAGGGTCTTCCATATTATGAGTTTTTTAAGATCCACCTGACCGGACTTCAGCTTCTCTATGACACTTCTAACGTGATTTACTGCCTCATCTATACTGCCTTTTTTGAGGATCAGTTCGATTACAGCCAGCTGTGTTTCCTTTGCTAGCTCGCTCCAGTCCCCCCTGACGGCCTCGAATCCGACTACGTCTATCTTATCGTCTATGGTGAGCCCAACATAGCGTTTCTTTGCTTCCGTGAAGAACACTTTCTTGTATATTTTATCTATTTTTATTTCAAAACCTAACTCCTCCTCCACATACTTAATTAGCTCTTGAACCTTATCGGGGATGTATTTCACGAAGAGGCTGTCTGTATCGCCATATATGACGTCGAGGCCCAGGCTCCTGGCCTTCTTTATTGCCTGAGTTATTATCGCTCTACCCCACGCTGTTACCGACTCCGCACAGGGCTTGCAATACCACCTCGCAGCTGTCCACCCCATGTAGCCGTATGTCGCATTGGCGAGCACCTTGACTGCTCTCTGCCTCTCGTCTAAGAGCTTGTATAGAGATGTGTCTGACGGGTATTTCTTCATTTCTTCTTTAATCATTTTTCTAATCTTTAGGAATTTCATTAAAACTTTCTTAAAGAACCCATCAGGCTTCTTACGGAACTTGTGCCCTACACCCACCGCTACATAGACTTCATCATCGCTAACCTCCTCTCCGGGTCGAACAAGCGTATCGGGGCCTACATTGTATTTTATCATTATGTTCGGGTACATTGACGCGAAATCCAGTACGGCGATATTATCGTGGATGCCCTTCTTTGGCTTTAAAACAATAGCGCCTGTATAACTTTCCTCTCCCCTCTCAACACGGTTTGGAGCGAGCTCGTTTAGCTTGTAAGCCTCCCTTATAAGCCTCCACTCCAAGCGGAAACCAACGCTGGCCGCCATAACCTGATCCATTGGTAACCCGCTTATCTGGCTCATTTGGGCTCCGAAGGGGAGGAATTTGTCGGCCAACCCTATTGTTGCTCTTACATCGTCCTTTGCGTATTGGAAGAGCACTGGTCTCTTACCAGGGCTCTCCCAATATTCGGGTATCTCCCACCAGTCCAGAATTACCCGCTTCTCCTTGGGCAGAACATCGAGGTAGTCTGCAACCTCCTCAAGAGTTTTAACTTTTATCTCGTGAATTTCCTTTGCGAAGTCGTATAGATCGACGTTGAGCCTTCCCGGGACACTTATATGCCCGTAAACGCTAGTTTGAGGTATCCCTCCACGCTTTCTCCCTACGTCCAACGCCACGCCGAGGACTCTTGACCTCTCAATGAGGTATGGCCAGTCGAAGTTGTTCTGGTTATAGCCAACTATTATGTCAGGATCATATTCCCTAACCTTTTGAACAAATTTAAGGATCACATCAGTATCTATCTTGCCTTCCATAACTAAAAGCTCGGGCTCCGGGTTTTCATTTGTCGCATAACCTATTATTATGACCGGATCCCTCCGGGGATCCGGACTTCCCGTCCTATTGTACACCTCTATATCGAACGCCATTACCCTTAGCCCTTTGAGGGGATCCTCACCCGCATACTCCGCTAGCTCCTCTATTTTCTCGTTATTTGCTTCGTAAACCGCTTCAACCCTATATGGCCCAGTTCCACTCTTCCGGGAAGCCTTTATTCTATACCATCTCATAGGATACAAGTTCATATCGATTAGAAACCTCAGCGAGAACCTAATATCAGCCTCAAGAACCTCTCGGACAGCGTCCAGCTTTGCGAACGCCTCCCTATATTCCCTCACTTTTGCAGGGATTAACGTCACTATCCTTGCAGCCTTGACCTGTCTACCGATGTACCTCTTATCCACCTCCTCAACCGAGAGTATCGGGCTGCCTGGCTTTGAAAGGCGAGGTGCTATTCTCCTTATATCGTCTACAGTGTAGCCCTCCTCGGGGAGAGCGTAGAAGTAGGGCCTGAACCCCTTATAGCGGACGACTATCCTTTTCTCATCGTCTGTTCTACCATATAGGATGAGTACTGGCTGCCCCCCTTCAACTTCATATGTTATATCGAGAAGTTGAAATGCGATTGCCTCCACACCGTCCACCCCTAAGACCCCACCGAGGCCCCTGTTATTTTTCGTTGAGTCCACAAGTTATTACTGTGGCCCGGAACTGGCAGGTTTAGAGAGGTGGCTAAGAAGTTGGCAAACGGAATTTTAATAGCAGTTGAGGGGCTTGATGGGAGCGGCCTGACAACCCACTCTCACCTCCTAGTAGATAAACTTAACAGGAGGGGGATTCCAAGCGTCTACACTAAGGAACCCACCGATGGGCCGGTTGGGAAGGTCATAAGAGAGATACTGGCTGGTAACCAGGTGGATCATTATCTCCTTGCACTCCTGTTCGCTTCAGATAGGAGATGGCACTACTATCACGATCCTTCTCTTCCCGGAGGTGGAATTGAGGGGGCCTTAAGGAGGGGGTTCATTGTAGTCTGCGACCGTTACAAATACTCTAGTCTAGCCTATCAAGGGGCGTTCACAGATTATGGGTGGGTCAAAGAGGTCAATAGATCAGTCCCTGAGGCTGACATGATAGTCTTCATAGATACTGAGTTAGCTGTGAGGATGAGTAGGATTAAGATGAGGGGGAAGAGGGAGGCGTATGAGTATAAAGAGAGAATAGAGAAGATCCAGGAGGTGTTTAGAAGGGTGTTAGATGACGCTTCAAAAGCGGGAGTCCACGTCCATATCGTGAAGGGGTCGGAGGGCGGATTACCCCGGCCGATAGAAGTAGTTTCGTCGGAGATAGAGCTTGGGGTGTTATCGTTCCTTAAGGCGAGAGGCTTTCTTGATGATTAGATTACCCTGCTCGTCTACCTCTACTTCGTCTCCATCGCTAAGCATATCAAACACCTCTCGTGGGAGGGCCTCATAGAGCGGTATACCCGCTATCACGGCGCCTGTTATCACTATTGGCTCACTTTTTATCATTATAATTGCTTTTGGAGCATTACCATAATATTTGAGGCCATATATTATGTATGAGCCTACCGTGCTACCTCGTGACATCCCGATTATTAGTATCTTATCTTTCACTTCTCTCCCGTCAGCAACTAGTATTCCCTTCTCCGGATCGACCTCGCCGTAGAAGCTTAAACGCTCAACTTTGACAACCTCTCCTGTAGCGTTTCCGCCCACTATAGGCTTCAGCTTCACTTTAATCATAGTTCTTCACCTCTTGCCATTCTCATAAGCAGGGGGAGCGGCTGCAAGCCTACCTCTTTAATATTTGATTTCTTCGATAGGTAGAAGTACGCCTTGTAACTGTTTGTTGCTACTGCAAGCTCTCTTGTTTTGCTTATTATCAGGCATGTGCCTCTCAAGAATGTTACTCCTTTAGACTCGAGGCTCTCTATCAGTCCTGTCTCCTTAGCCTTTATGTAGACGTCCCTGCTTAGTGTGATTAGTACAGGTACTTTCACCTTATCTTGGATCTCCTTGTTTATGATGGCTAGCTCCTCATAGCTCGTGTGCGGACATCCTATGAATATCACGTCGGGCCTGACGGTGGGTTTAAGGTCTGAGAGCCTAGATTTTACCCAAGCATGATCTATCTCGTCCCTATGTGATATGCTTGGCCTCCTCGGTAGGGGAGTTATTCCTGGCAGGACTGCCATCGCGATGCTGCCCGCAGCTCCTAAAGCTGCGGCAAACTCTCTCACTTCATACTCTCTTGGTCGTCTACGAGTTCTCACTAGGGGTGGCCTCTCGCTCTCGTGTTTTTCTGCAAGGTACTCAGATATGACGCCGAGAACTGCTTCATCGACGGGCTCATTGTATACATATTCTGTGTCGGGAATTCTATTTTCATCAACGTGGAGGCCGGAGTAGTAGGTTCTTCCCGTTATGGCCGCCATTAATGCGAGGGGGCCTCCCTCTCTATTCGTCTTCAACCCTAAGACTGTATTAGCGTAGGCTACTGCACTGCTCTCCCCCCATGCAACACTATCTCCTTGAGAGAGGTTCAGGCTGTAGAGGAAGTCGGTGTAGTACGGCGTGCAGGTTAGCGTGAGTGTGAAGCCCATCCGTCCTAAGGCCTTGAGAATCCTCCTCTGTCCCTCCATAAACTTTCTATCTATTTTTAGTATCCCTTTTCCATTTGGGCTTTCGGGATCGTAGCCTATGGGGTTTACCGACGCTGGAACACTTACCCTCGCACCCAACGAAGCTATTTCCTCCAGGAAGCTGGCTCCCGCCTCACCGATTGTACCATACGACACCCCGGATACGTGGGCGTGTCTAATGGGTTGGAGTCGGGGCGCGTCTAGCGATTCAGCAACCTTCACGATGACCTCCATAGCTCTAGCTATTCCCTCTCCGCGTTTGCCGTTGAGCATCTCCTCCTCTTCCTTTGTCAGCTGGAGCAAGAGTTATCAACCCTCTCCAGGGATGCGGGCCATTCTATACTTCTCTGGATCCCCCTTTATTGTGGCGTCTATGCCCATCTTCGACACGTATCCGTCTCGGCCGCTTGGGTCGAGTGTCGAGCCCCGTGCTTCCCTCACAACCACTAGGTCGCGGTCTGCTTGGAACCTTGTCGCGATAGCCCATTCGACCATTTTTGGGTCTTCAACGTCGATATCTTCATCTACAACTATCACATGCTTTAGGCTAGGATGGGCTGAGAAGGCTGCTAGGATCGCGTTTTTCCCGTCTCCAGGATGATTCTTAGATATACTTATCACGGCGTGAAGCCAGCCTCCGCCCCCGGGAGTGAGCCTCACCTTATGGACTTTGGGGACTACCCTTGAGACTGCCTCCCAGATAGCCACTTCCCGGGGGAACCCCATCAGCATTATGTGCTCCATTCCACCACTTAGTATGACATGTGCCGGCTCCTCCCTGGAAATGTACACCTTCTCAACCTTCAGAACGGGCTGTTTTCTCACCTTATCGTAGAGCAATAGTATGTCTGCGAAAGGCCCCTCATCCCCCATTTTCCGTGTCAGGTACCCCTCAATTACGGCTCCAGCCATAGGCATTGGGTGACCGTGTAAGGGGCTCTCCACGAGCCTATCACTCAAAAGCTTGGCTGCGATCCCGAGCTCAAAAACGCCACGGGGTGGAGAGAATGCTGACAGGAGTAGATAGGCGGGGTGAACTCCCAGTACTATAGTAACTGGGAGATCCTCGCCCTTAGCTGTAGCCTCCTTATAGAGACTGTATAGGTGTCTCGGGACAATCCTAACCCGGGCCTCATGTGCGCCTGTTACCATGACACGGTGTATACTGGCGTTGCATACACTGTCATAGCATGAGATGAAGAGTGATGCAGTGAGATAGAGGCCACCGTCTCGTTCGTAGAATTTAACTGCAGGCAGGCATAGGAGGCCTCTATCACATTCCCTATAACCACCGGGCGTCCCATCAACCTTGAACTCGTGGGGGGATAGCGCTCTTATAATGGCTTTATACGCATCTACATCATTCTCTACGCCTAGAGCAGTATGGAGCTTCGACCTCGTGTCAACAAGGTTTCCCACAGCGTCAATAGATGTGCCCTCTACAGTGAAAAGAACCGGGGCGCCTCCCTCCTTCTCCTTCAGGAGTCTTGCTGGGGCGTACTCTCTAGGGAGGGGTTTGCCGCGGAGATCTTCGAAGCCTGTCTTTTCGAGGAAGGTCGAGACTGTCCTATACCCCACCCGTAGACACCTCTTAACGCTATCGTTAGCCCTGCTATAAGGTCTTTATCGTGTAGAACTCTGGCTAGAGGTGTCCTAGCAGGGTTGGAGGTTGAACCCGCCTCTCTGACTAGGGTGAAGGGCAGGCCCGCATCTGTCAGGCTATTAACAGCTCCTGGAACCCCCTCTCCATCTCCCAGGTATATGTTGAAGTACTGGTAGGGTATTCGTGCTAAGAGATCAGATATACTCCTAGCCAACATATCGCAATCCGATTTGAAGGCTGATAGCACCCTACCGTCAACTATCATCACAACAGCACACGACCTTCCCGGATCAACCCCGAAGGCTACCTCCCTCGGAGGCCATGGGTGGCTGAGGGCTAGTGCTAGTGCTCGAAGGGGGTCGCGATCCATAACTGAGGGAATGCCTGCACTCTCAAGGAGCGGGCGGTAGTATAGCTCCTCGGGGGTTCCCTTGCTGGGTAGAACGGCTATGTCGGCCTTGGGTAGCAAGCCGGGCGGTGGGATAATGAGGGTTACTCCCTGCACCCTCAATAGGGGAGTCACTGCTGTGTAGATTTCATTACTATCCTTGTCAGCCCTCAGCCAGAGTACTCTCTTCCTCACAGCCGAGTCTCACCATATATTCAGTCTTAAGATCTCCTCCGTGGGTCTGATAGCTGCCAGGTAGGCCCCATATAGGTTAGCCTTATCCCCATAATGTGCCTCTTCAAACCTCGGGAGCCTCCCTTGGAAGGCGTATGATCCTGTCAGCCGAGCAAGCTCTTTGAGGTCAATTAGTCCCGAATAATAGAATCCCCCGCCAAAAACTATCACCTCAGGATCATAACAGGCAATGATCGAAGCTATACCTGCTGCCAGCGCTCTCCTGGCCATACTATAGGGTATGCCTTCCCTGTGTGCCCTACCCGATGCTAGCGCCTCAAGATGCCCAATACCACCGCAACCGCACCGCACTGATGACCCTAAATCAACAACTATATGTCCCGCCTCATGACTGTCCCCACGCCTGCCAAGCAGAAGTCTCCCCGAGACCACTGCGCCAACTCCTATGCCAGTACCGATTGCAATGTATACAAGATCCCTTACACCGTGACTCCTCCTATAGTTATACTCAGCCCATGCCCCAGCAACAGCATCGTTTAAGAGGAGGACGGGTATGTTGAGGCGTTCCTCAATAAAGCTCCGGAGCGGGATAAGGGGGGCTGGATGGTTCGGTGTGTTTTCAACATTACCACTCTTATAGTTAATAGGCCCTATCGATGCTATAGAGATAATGGAGGGGGAGAGCCCAGTCCTGTGGACTAACTCCTCTATCATGCGCATTACGTTAAACGTAACAGCGGCTCCATTCGGAGATCGTGGCGTGTCACTCACGATATAGGCTAGTTCTTCGCGGTCAACGTATAACGCGGCCCTTGTCCTAGAAGCTCCTAAGTCTACTGCTGCGACTACTCTACCCATACGAGGGCACCACTGATTAACCACGACAGTGGGCGTAGAAATAGGGTGTGTCATGTGAGGAGAAGGCCGCTCCATATAAAGCTTCGAGGCGAGTTGCCAGACACTGTATTTATAATGGGTGACCCCGGCAGGGTACGCTTACTCTCGAAAGAGCTCAGGCACGTGGAAATACTCAACGAAGAGAGAGGCTACCTCGTGGTCTCCGGTGCAACTCCGCGAGGCGATAAGATAGCCTTAGCGTCACACGGTATTGGCGGCCCGAGCCTCCTCATTGCCGTCGAAGAGCTGTTTATGTATGGTGGTAAGAAGTTTATCCGCCTCGGAACAGCTGGAGGGTTTTCAGGTAAGACCAAATTACTCGATGTGGTAGTAGCTTCAGCCTCCTCCATGATTCCAGGCACCTGCGGGTTAAGCTTGTACACCCAGAAAATTGTCCCCCCTCTCGCAGCCTCTCCATACCTGCTCCAATGGGCTGTAAATGCTTTAAAGAGTTCTCCCATAGAGTTCAGGATAGCACCGGTATTCTGTAGTGATAGCTTCTACGCTGAAACGCCCGGGATTCTTGAGGATGCCTCACGTCTTGGGGCTTTAGCTGTCGAGATGGAGACTGCAGCATTATACGCGCTGGCTGGGATTAGAGGTTTTGAAGCCCTCTCTGTTCTTGTTATATCGAATGTGATCGGTAGCGAGGGGGAAGTATATTCTGACCCTAGTATGTTAGCCGATAGAATTGTCGCCGTCTTTAGAGCTCTTATCTCCAATCTCGACAAGCTCTAGTGAGTCCTTATGTTGGAGCGGTCTAACGGGGAAATACGCTTTCCTCTCATTGCTTATCACGTAGAGGTATCCTCCCCAGAAAGCGGCGACCCTGAAAACTTCCTTGAACGTCTCGGGTTTTCTTACTGGTAAGAAGCTTCTCCACCCCTCAGGGGGGATAACACGGATCAACTCTCCGTCCCAATTAACTCCTAAGGCTTTTGCAACCCTCTCAGCCCAGTACGAGAGCCTAATTGCAGACTCACCTGTGGGACGGGAGGTGAATGAAGACTTACGGTGCATTTCTTGGGCTAGACCCATTTTTGAGGCCTTGATCTCTAGGAGTCTAGCATTATATGCAGAGTCTGTAACAGTTAAAACGGTAGCCGTTATATGTGTCTGTTCCGCTAGCCTCTCGAGGTATCGGAACCTCCTTGTTATGCCTATTTTCGGCTTCTCTCCACCGAAGTCCGTTAAGTAGACAACATATTCTGACCTAACCATTCTGTCTAGGAGTTTACAGGCGCCAAGTCCTTTATCACCATGGAGTGTAACGCATCTCTCGTAGAGAGCCCTCTCACTCTTTTTATGTTGCCTGCAGTACCCGTCTGCTGGTAAGTTGCAGTAGATTCTCTCTACGGGATTATCTGGTTTGTCCAAAGGCCCACTGTGCCATCGGCAATATTGAACCCAGACCTTCTCGTTGATCCTAAACAATCCCCTCTCAGGTCGAACCAGTATAACCTCTATGGTGCTAGGGTCTTGGAGTATTAGCCCCTTCAAGGCAACAGAGTAAAGTTTTACGTTATAACTGTCCCCAAAGAGCCCTGCCTGCACCTTCTGACTGCCCGCCGGCTCTACCCGCTTGTATATCAGCCTCAATATGAGGGGCGTCGCCATAGTTTACGCCTCCATAAGCCTTAAGTCACACCCTCATATTTAGATAACGAACGCTCCCGACGATATAGTGGGGAACTGCCAGTGTCTCAAGGATCGCCGAGTAAAACAGCTCCCCTGTGCGGGAGAGTGTTTTACCAGTATGTAACAAAGGATGGTAAGCGGATTAGAATAAGGGGCATGTGCCCAGAGGATAAAGAGCAATTAATAAATTTTTATGAGAAACTTAGTTTAGAGACTATATACACCAGGTTCTTCTCCATCATAAAATACTTTGAGCCTTACGTGGAGAGGCTAGTAAAAAGCACAGGATGCGTAATCGTGGCAGAGGATTTGGACACAGGAGAGATCGTCGGAGTGGCAGAGGCGATCCCGGAGGGTGACAAGGCTGAAGCAGGTATCGTCGTCCTTGAGAGCTATCAGGGGAAGGGAATTGGAAAAATGATGGCTAAGGCTATGAATAGAGCCCTCTATGAGAGGGGGATAAAGGTTGTTGTAGGATATATCATGCCGGGGAACGTGAAGGCCCTCAAGCTTGTAAAGAGTCTAGGAGGCCGTCCGGTAAAATACTATGAGTCCATGGTTTTAGTCGAGATCCCCATCAGGCCGCCGGATGAAGGCTAGCGTATGCGGTCTATGTCTTTTAGTGTGAGAGATGCCCTAGCGTACACGTTTTGCGGGTGTATACTCTCATAGCTCTCTATCTCTGCTGTAATTAGCGTGTTCTCGTCGAAACCCCTTGCTCTTAGCATGGAGGCTACGTTAAGAATTGCATCCCTGACCACGTCTTCTGCGAACTTAGGATTTAGGTGGGCAGAGATTACTAGGTTAGCCTCCATGTCTCTCTTCAACATGCTGAATGCTGGCGCTGAGAACGACTTAGCGGCTGCCTTGGCTAACTCCTCTATTCTCGCAATATTCCCTGGAGGTGAGCGTACCGTCACTCTCAGCTTTGCTTTCTGACTATGAGTTACACCCCTCATCTCGCCTAGACGTAGCTCGTTGATCGTCTTTTGTGCGCTAGGGCATGCAGTCATACCGTATACCGTCACTGACGTACTCCAGTACTCTTCCCCGTCGCGAGAAACCTCAACCTCAACCTCTACCTCAACAGGCTCCTCCTGCATTATACCCTCATGCTCTATGGCTACGTAATAGGTTGTTCTAGCCCGTACTACGGCCCTTCGGGCATAAGAGTGGAGATTAATCAGGTTTTTAGCTATCCTTCCAAGGTATTCTTCAATACTATGGGCACTGCTTACCGAGGTTATTGCTTCACTTACTGCAGAGAGGTTTCGAGATAAGTGTGCGCCTCTCCTATCACCATCTATTGATACGCACACATCGATACTTGAATCTAAAAGGATCAACCCCTCTAATACAGAGTTTATCCTTAGTTTTCTCCTGATACCCTTAAACCCTATGCAGTCCAGCGGAATACTTACTCTAGGTTTCTCGTCCTGGATTTCCATGATGATATCGCCTCCAGGTTGAGTTCAGCGAATGCCACGGGGTACTCTATGCCCAATCTCTCGAGAACTGAAGGGTGGATCTCGCCGAAGAACCCGAGATCGGAACCGTCGGGCGTCTTTAGAGAGCCGCACCTTCCTTTTATGGCATAGGGTGCTGGGCAAACTGTTTCAACCTCAAATGGTATGTCCAATATTCTGAGTAACGTGTAGATTGGGGCCTGTATTAGCTCCATGCTTACCTCGACATCCATTACTGCAGCAGCTAGCTTCATGTTCTCACTAATCGTGCCATCCACTGGGGTGATAGTGTCTCCTATTTCGAAAACTTTAACAGGCTTGCTTACATGCTGGTTCTCCCTGAGCACTGAGAGGAGTCCAGGTACAAGGCTGGGTCTAAGTACACTATACTCTTGCTGCACGGGGTTCTCGACCCTAACATAATCTAATCCCATGAGCGTTAGAAGCGTGGGACTTGTTAGCACTAATTGGAGCACCTCGGTAAATCCGAGTCCGACCATTAATATTCTGACACTCCTAGCGATCTCGGTTGAGGTGAGATAGCTCCCTCTTGTTGGGATCACCCTGTACCTGGGATAGAGTGCGTCGTATCCTATTGCGATGGCTACATCCTCGACCAGGTCAATTTCCCCTATTATGTCGGCTCTGTAGGGGGGTACAATAACTCTGACACCATGTGGGAGGATACTGTCGATCTTGTACCTCATTGTTTCTAGGAGGTGTGCTAGGGTCTGGGGGGTAGTGTAATACCCGAGTGCTTTAGAAGCGTACTCAGCGCTCAGCGTCATCTTACGCGTCTCAAGTCTAGGTGAAAGTCCCCTGTAATAGGGTGTATCTACATATAACGTGCCTACGCTTGCATCGGGCCTCTCGGCGAGATTGGACACTATTATATCGAGCACCTTCGACACTGTGCTAAGATCTGTTCCCGTCACATCAATGAACAAGTGCCTCGTGCCGACCTCAACCCTTGTAATGTTTGAATTTATTACAGGAGGCATCGCGATCACTTCTCCATCGGCTAGGAGGAACGGGTGCTTACCCTCCTCTCCTAGACTTATTCGCCCGTACTTCACTCCCTGCTCCGTTTCTTCAAGTATCTCGGCTGCGGATGACGGAGTATCGCCTCCTAACGGTATGAACTCGGTCGATGCCACCGGGAGATACTTATACTCTATTCTTTTTCCAGGCAATTTTTCAAGGTCGTGGAAGCCTATTGCTATCTTCCTCCTTCTCCGCCCTATGGTGTCGTGGAGCTTCTCTTGGAATTGGATAATGTATTTTAGATCTTCTTCGTCTTCAATGTTCACGTTGTAAACGACTGCAGCAAGGATGTAGGGTCTAGTCTCTACCTTTTCAGCGCTTAGATTGAGCCCTGTTCCACTCAGTCGTGGGGTTCTCCACCCCTTCTCCCTCCCTAATAGCCCTAAAACGGCCCGTCTTATGCCCTCTACACTGTACATGTCTGGCCTGTCAGGGTTCACCTCTACCTCTATCTGCCCGTCTTCTAGGATGTCTGTCTCACATTTTAGCCTAAACAGAATGTCCCTGAGTAGTTCTGCATCGTGAACTCCAATCCTGTTGAGGAGGTAGTCGAGCTGGAATTTTAGGACTGGCACTTGATGTCACCTCCTACCTTTTCTTAGACTCCCATATCCTCCGGAGATCTCGAGTGTAGAGCAGTCGGATGTCGGGGAGGCCGTAGTAAGCGGCTGCAAGTCTCTCAATACCAAACCCCCAGGCCCCTACAGGGTAGTCTACACCTGCCATCTCAAGCACTTCCGGCCTCATCATCCCAGCACCAAAGAGCTCTATCCATCGCCCATTAGGTAGCTGAACATATCCCTCCACACTGGGCTCTGTGAAGGGGAAGTATGCAGGCTTGAACTTTACTCTAAATCCAAGTCTCGATGAGATCTCTTGCAGCGTTCCTAACAAGTCTCTGAATGTATAGTCGTAGTCTCCTTCTATGCCGTCGAGCTGGTGGAACTCGGGTAGGTGCGTTGCATCAACAACATCACTCCGAAAGACTCTACCTATAGTGAAGACCCTTATTGGTGGTCTAGGCCTCTGCACTAGGACTCTAGCACTGACCGCGGTTGTCTGGCTTCGAAGTACTAGTCTCAAGGAGATTCTGGGATCCCACTCATACCCCCATCCTCTCCGGTGTACCTCTGCAACCCTATTCAATAACTCGGGCTCGCGGCTAATCCCGGGCAGGCTGTATTTCTGCTCTACTCTGAGTGTGTCATGTATCTCTCTAGCGGGGTGATCCTGGGGCTGGAAGAGCAGATCGAAGTTGAAGAGCTCGGCTTCAACGAGGGGGCCTTTCGCTTCCTTGAACCCCATCTCCTTCATTATATCTCTAAGCATCTCAATAAACTCTGTTAGGAAGTGTATCCTGGCTGGGTACACTTTAGGAGGCTCAGCTTTAATATTATAACTTCTAAGCACAACACCCCTCCAGCCCCCGCTCTTCAATAGTTCATGAGTAAGTCTGGCGACCTCAAGGCTAACTTTCCCGAGCAGTACGGAGGGCTCAGATACTAGCTCCACGATGGTCTCCTTCTCCCTCTCCAGTCTTACAAGCCCTCTTTTCACAACCTCTTGAGGAGGCTCAATACTCTCTCCCCGTTGGATAGCCTTGAGCACATCCCTAAGTTTCTCCACGTGATTAAGCGCCTCTTCAAGCGGTTTGACTAGTTCAACTCTACCCTCTGAAACCCGTATTAGCCCCGACTTTACAGCCTGCCCTATTGCCACCCCAGCCAGCTTTCCCAACCTTTCCTTAACTTCCCTTAGACTAAGGGCGCCGCCGGCTCTCCCGAGTAACCTTATGAGGTGCTCCTCTGGTAGACCTTTTTCGAGGGCCTCCAACCCTCTCTCTGTGAGCACAGGCTTTAGCCGTGTCCTCTCCCTGACCCTAGCTAAACCTTTATCTCGTAAGAGTCTAAAGATGCTCTCAAGGCTGCTACGAGGCTCTTTTAGTAGTCTCGATGCCTCCTCAATGCTAGAAGGCCCTTTCCAGCCAATAGACTCCGCCTTCTTTAGCACTCTGAACTCGCTTTCACTCACCGGTACCTTTTTATTGTTAGACTTCGAAGTCACCCCCTTTGACCCCTCCGCCTCCAAAAGGCCACTATGTGGCTCTCTCCGTCAAATAAGAGGTTTCCAGGGGGATCTCTTAGGCTCACACGCGGGCCTGCATGTTGTGCGGCAAAGAATAATATGCGCCTCGTATCACTTTATATTGTGTATAGTAGGGGGTGTCTTATGAGCGAATTAACTAATGTATCTAAAGTTGTTGAGTCAGAGTTAAGGAAGAAATTCTATTTAGGGGTTACCCTCATTGTGGTGGGGATTATACTTTTAATCGTTGTATTCGTAAAGGCCTACGCTGCTTTCGAGCAATACAACCTCGAAATCAATACAGGAGGAGATACTGCTCAGATCTTGAATGTCAGCGCCCAGGTACTCATAAACTTGCTCGTAAAAATAGCCTTTCTCGGGGTAGCACTGGCTGCAGGCTCGATTATATTGGGTAAGGGCGTATCACTGCTGAAAAGATGCCCGGAAAAGTAGCTGAATGTCGGGCTGAAGCCTGTTTAGGGCCTAAAAGATAGGGGGACACTATATATGAGGTTTATCGGGTGGTTGCTTGCCCTCGCCGGGCTCCTATTGATGGTGTTGCTAGCTGTCCCCCTCATTGTTGTCCAGGAGAATATTGACGGTCTTCAGCTTCAGTCTAGTGTGGAGGATAGCGTGATAACCGTTACCCTAAACTATACTATACCGGTTAAAATAACTGATTACACATTAAAGATAATGTATAATGGTACGGTGCTCAATGAGACAAAGGGCGAGGTTATAGAACAGGGCGACGTTGTCAAAGTATCCGCTAACTATACCTATGCGGACTTTGATAAGCTCTCCATAGTGTTCTCAGGGAAGATAGCCGGGATCTACAGGGTGGAGCTTGTGCTCCACACTTGACGGGCGGTGGTCTACGGTGGCTAGAGAATCGAGATTGCGGATAGCGCTGTGGGGCGCTACTAGAGGTGTTATTGAAGGGTTACTTGCGATCATAATCTACATCTACCTCCTACCACAGCTCTTCATGTATATCTATGAGAAGCTAGGATACTCGGGGTATCCGGGCTACGATATAGTATCATCAAAATATTTAACAT
>WAOT01000058.1 GCA_015521115.1 Desulfurococcales archaeon | reverse complement strand
CTTTATAATTTGATGACATTTCAGTCACACCCTCACACTTAGGTTATTACACTGTCGAATAATATATAATAGGGATATGTTGGTTTTAAGAGTGACTCACATCTGGTGAGTAAGCCTTAAATATAGAAGTGCTATAACGATGAGGTTTTATTGGTATTTCAATAACTATCTTAGCTTATTGTATGGCCTTGCCAGTCTCAGTCGCTCTGGGAGCGTGCGAGGGGCTTATAACTTTTTCGAGCAAGTAATAGCGGAGTTTTCCCATGTAGAGTCCTACCTCAGCTAGCACTTTATACCCCATCTTCTCGAAGAAGCCTATAGCACCCTCATGCGCCTCCAATAGAACTCTTCCGACTCCCCTGCTAGTGAGAGCCCTTTCAGCACTCCTCAGTAGGGCGGCACCTATCCCCTTACCTCTATATTCCGGGCTTACGTGGATCTCTTCAACGTAGCCCTCGCCACCACCCATGACCCCAAAGATCACTACGCCTATAACACTGTCCCCGCATACTGCAACAAAGACTTGCTCCCTGCCACCGCTTCGAAACCAACTCCTAAGGTTCTCGAGGCTTAGGAATTTATAGTGGGGGCCGTAGGCCTCTCTATCGTATTTTATTATGGGCTCGAAACTATCTAGCCCCAATAGGCCTGCATAGCTTGACAGGACTAACTGGAAGATGCTCTCCAGGTGTTCATAGTCCGCCCCTTCGATCTTGCACTCCTCCGGCAGCCTCATTAAAAGCAAACCCCCGCTTAATACGCCGTCACATATACCTGCTAGTTCTACACCTTTTATTGAGATTCGGAGAAGATATAGTCCCACTTAGGCTGTACGAGCTAGTTTTGGATGAGGTGGGCACACTGCAGAAGATCATGGAGCATACGGGCGCTGAGCCCTACAATGTTGAAGATGCCGCTGTGAGGCTTGAGGAGGGCAAGAAGGGCGTTGTGTTAGACAAGCGGCTCTAAAGATAGTCGTTATAAGGGGAAAACACTTATCTAGGGCCCCTCCTTGGCTATCCCTGCTCATAAGTCTTATTGTGTTATTTTCTTTTCAGGGCTAGTATTGCACCTACTATCAGCACCAAGATTATTGCAAGGGACACCAACATGAGCTTATTTCCAAGTAGATCACTAAAGCCGCCTCCCCCTGTTTCAGTTTGTGTCTGGCTCCCTGTAGTCGTGTTGGTTGTGCTGCTTGCCATGTTACCTCCAGATCCTGTCGTGTTGGTCGTCTGACCCGGGAGGTTAGCCCATGGTATTTCGAGTGTTGAGAACATCTGTAGGTCTAAGTTGTACATGCCCATTAGCCTAGCAGGCATTAAGTTTTCAGTAGCTAGTGTCTGGTTTCGCGTTGTGGGTATTAGTTCGAGGTCGATGGTCTTTGAGGTGTCTATGTGTGGGATAGCTATTGAGAGTACCGGCTCTAAACGGTCTATAGCGACTCCCTGGCCCTTCAGCTCCGTCAAGTTAATAGTGTATCCTGGAGGTATCGGGATGTCTAGTACTAGGAAGTAGGCTGGCTGTGCTAGGTTTATGACTAAGTGGGTCGCTATGGTGCCGTCCGGCTGGGGTTCTTCGAATGTCCATGTGAACTCGTCCACGGCCGGTGATAGGATCACTTGACTACCGGATCCGCCGGAACCGTGGGGGCTTACCTTCAAGGACTGCTGGGTCTCTAGCCAGTACACTGTGGTTATTGATGCGTAGACCTTACCCGCGCCGTTAACTGTTACCGATAGGTTGTTTGCACCCTCTACTGTATCTGCCGGAAGCGTTATCCATGTTCCGGCCGATATGGTTCCGTTCCATATCTCTTCCCCGTTCAAGAATACTGACACGGGGATCTCGGGCTGCATGTTTTCCAGTGATATGAGGTTGATTGTGCCCACAACGACTGCGCCCGCCCTCGTCGTTGAGTGGAGCCAGTCCTCAGCGTTCTCAATAAGCCATCTCATCCCCTCCTGTACAGCAGTCGTGTTGCCGAGGGCCGCGTGGATTGCCCTGACGCTCATGGCCGTAACTATAGAGGTGCTACTGCTCCAGATGTATGAGTCACTCGTCCAATAGTAGCCGTCACTGTCCTGCTCAGCGTGATCCTCTAGCCAGTGCGCACCCTGGACTGAGGCGTTCACCGCCTGGGTGGTCAGGTCTGTGAGGCCGTAGTATTGGAGGAGTGGTGTTATCGAGGTGAGCGCTATCACGGTGGCGGCGGTCGCCAGGGGGTCGGGTGTGCCTGCGCCGCTTAGAGGCCAGGCCCCGCCCGTGGTCTGGGCTGATAGGAGGTATTCGACCGCCCCTTCCACCATGCTCTGGTTGACGGCTATGTCGGGTTCTGCCTGGTGTATTAGGGAGATTGCTTGGAGGGCGTATGCTGTCAAGATTACAGGGTGCTTAACATAGTCGTCTCCCGACCCAGTCCAGCTTCCGTTACTGTTCTGTGTTGTCTCCAAGTATGAGAGCCCGTTCTCTAACGAGCCCCGGAGGCTCTCACCGTTGTCAGCGTTTGGGATGTATATGCCGTGGTAGTCCGCCCATACGCCTGCCCTTGCAAGGCCTGTTAGGACGTATATTGTGAAGAATGGGGTGCTGTTGAGGTCGGGGTACCAGCCCCAGCCTCCATCGCCGTGTTGTTGCTCTATTAAGTCTAGTACTCCTCCTATGATGTACTGGTTGTATGTTGCCGCGTCATTGCTGCTTAAGTGGCCAGTGTGATATAGGTAGTCGTAGGCCTCTATAACGGCTAGGAGCTTGCTCGTCCTCTGCTCCGCGCAACCGTAAGGGTATCCTATGAGGGATCTGACCTCTTCAATGTACAGCACGTGTGGGCCGGCGCCGACCGTTATGTTCGAAGTGTGGTAGAGGCTTTCCGGAACAGTGTGAATAACACTACCGCTGCCAGTGCCCTCAACTTCCAAGATACTGGTGTTAGTGTACATGTATGGGCTCGGTGTTATGGTGACTCGGGCGACCAACGTTATCGTACCATTCATCTCCCGGGATGATGCTGGGTCTGTGTAGTTGAATGCTATAGTAGCCCTTATCTCAGCAACTCCGACCCACCCTGTAGGTGCTCCTAGGAGTGCTGTCACGTTAGTGCTCCTAGTACCGTTCTGTGGGTCTAGGAGTATGCCTGTGAAGCTGTCGGGGGTTATGGTGAGCGGACTTGTTACTGTTAGGTTTACTGATGCCGTTACGGACGTGTTAGTTAGGGCTTGTAGCTGTAGCCTCACCGGAGAAGTCTGGCCCCAGAAGAGGTGTGCTGGGGCGTCTATGTACGCTGTGAGGATGGAGCTGCTCAGGACGTAAGTGTATAGGTTGCTGATGTCCGTATAGTTTTGTGGGACTGCATATGCATAGACATACTCCCCTGCTTGGCCTGGAGTTAGTGTCATATTCCAGGCTATCGCGACTACGATGTCGCCCGTCGTTATAGTCTCACCATCAACCACGACCCTCTCTGGGAGGTCTTCACCGTGGTAGTACGTCACGTAGACCCCGTCTAGGCTCTGGAGGGATCCGATGAGGAAGGCCACGTTCAGCGGTGTCTCTGTGTCCTTCTGCCACAGCCATGGTTCTCCTAGGTCTGATGCGGGTATGTACGCCTCTACGTTTAACCTGGTTATCCCCTGATCCCTGAGGGGGACTTCTATGTAGTCGTTGTCCACGCTCTCGAGATCAACGTCAATATACTCGTAGAACTGGTACCCGGTTATTGTCTCATTACCGGTGTTAACGATCCTAGTCTTAACTATGATGAGCGGGAGGCCGCTTATGACGGTGAAGTTCCTCTCCACCATTATAGTAGTGTTACCTAATGTTATGTTCCCGGAGTTGGTTAGGGCTACGCTCGCACTCAGGTTGCTTGAGGAGTTGCTTGAGACAGTGTCAACCTCGTCCTCAAGGTTAATAGTGGAGTAGTTCTCGCCTACCCGGAAGATCCCGTAGTCGTTATCGTACATGACCTGCTCATAGGCGTATTCACCCCCGATTGCCTGGAGGTAGAGGCCATAGACGCTTCCATATGAGATGTTAGCCCCTATCAAGCCGTTGTAGAGTGTGATGTCGCTAGCACTATAGACAATTGAGTGTGCCCTATACTCTACATCCTGGTCTTGGCCTTGGGATACTCCAATAGAGCCCGTGGCCGACAGTAGCATGAGGAATACCACAACTATTGATAGGATCGACCTGTAATTTCTCGATAGTCCAATATTGTTCAAACTCTTACATTCCTCCGAGGGGCTCGTCCCCTGGACTTGTAGTGAGGGGGATCTCGCCCACTCGCATGGAGGAGTACATATTCGGCCATATTTAGAGGCAGGGGCTGGTTGTATATGTTTTAACTTTTTAACTACTCATTGGCCTTCTCTTGCAGCAGTTTTAGCATTGTCCTCGCATTGCCCAGCATCCAGTGGTCGTTATTGAAGAAGACGTAAACCTTCCGCGGGTTTAGCCCCTTGATCTCAGCCACTACCTCGCCCAGCTCTTCGATCGTATAGTCGTGGGCGTACCAGTCACTCCTACCATGCATCCTAAGGTAGACTATCCCGTTGCTAGAAACAATCCAGGTCGCTATTGGGGCATCTATCGAGACTAGGGTCATCCCCAGCCCTGACGCCCATTCCACAGTCTCCTTATTGAACCATGACTTGTGGCGGAGCTCGAGGGCCATCCTCCAAGGGTCTAGCCCGGAGCCCTTGAGGAAGGCCTCCACTCTCTCAAGGTTAGCCTGTTTACGTGTAAAGTTGGGGGGCATCTGGAAGAGGTAGAAGTCCAGAAGACCCGCTTCCTCTAGGGGGGACATCACTCTGCGGAACCTCTCAAAAATTTCTAAGGCCCTCTCTGTCAGCCTCCTGTAGTGCGTTATGCTCCTGTGAACCTTAACAGCCCACCTAAGCCCCGTTCTAGACGATTTCCTTGCCCAGGACTTTACCTGGTTAGGGAAGGGGAACCTGTAGAATGATGCGTTAAGCTCTACGGCGTTTAGGCCTGAATATCTAATGTACCAGTCCAGGTCGAGGCCCTCGTTCCAATCATATAGCCACCCGCTAGTACCGACGTAGACCTCCAACCTCGAACCCCGCACTACTACATATGTGCACTAGCGAGTATCTATTAAGCGCTGGATCCACCACAACTCAGGTAGGAATGGGTATAATGGGGTGACGGGGGTTGGGGAAGGCTAAGATGGTGTTCTTAGCGACCCGGCCCTGGAGCTTCCCGTTCACGGTCATGGTTGTCTTGATAGCATCCCTGCTACCCCTCCTTGAGGGTCTGAAGGTCTCTTGGCTAATGGTTGTCGTAGCGGCCGCCGGTTCCGTGCTCCTCCATGCTATGGTGAACCTCCTCAACGACTACTTTGACTATAAGAGGGGGATTGACAGGCCCGGTGCCGGGACTGTTGAGTATAGGCCTCACCCGATAGTCCATAATATTATGACCCCTCAGGCGACATTCGGTTTCGCCCTCTCACTAGGCCTCATAGGCCTACTCCTAGCAGGCCTTGCCGCTCTGACGACGAGGCCCCTAGCAATAGTGTTGGGCCTCATCGGGTTCGTTGTGGCGTTCCTCTACACGGGCCCGCCTCTACCATTGAAGTATAATGCGCTCGGCGAGGTCGGGGTTTACATAGCATGGGGCACCCTAATACCCCTCGGCGCCTACTACATGGCGTGCGGGGAGCTCGGGATCCTGCCCGTCATCGCCCTCCTCCCACTATCACTAATGATAGTCGCAGTACTGGCGGCCAACAACATAAGGGACATTGAAGTGGACAAGGCCTCCGGTATTAGGACACTCGAGGTAGTCCTAGGCTTCGACAGGAGCAGGAAGCTCTTCAAGGCCCTGATCTATGCGGCCTATGCCTCAGCCTTCACCGCAGCAGTCTTCAACAGGTTCCTCCTCATCCCCGCAGCCCTCCCCCTAATAACCCTGCCCGACGCCGACAAGGTAGCACGCATGTTCGACCAGGGGGAGGCCCCGCCCGATGCTGACCCAAGGGTTGCGGGAGTGTTGCAGAAGTACGCTACACTCTACCTGATAGGCCTAATAGTCTCCGTCATACTCAACTACATCATGTGACCTATGAGACAGTGAGGGGGTTGGGGGCCTTTGAGGGTCATGGAGGGGGTACATTCTCGGCCCGTCCACTGTGATGCTGGCGCGGTAGTTATAGAGACCACTCTAGAGGAGGGGGCCGAGGTTCCAAGGCACGTCCACAACTCCAACCAGGTCACCGTCGTCCTAGAGGGTAGCATAGTCTTAGGGGTCGAGGGGTTGGGTGAGAAGATCTTATCAGCAGGCGAGTACATGTACATACCCCCAGGAAAAGCCCACTGGGCCAAGTCACCTTATGGCGTGGCTAGGGTTCTCGATATCAACTGGCCGACAACGCCTGAGAGGGCAGAGCTCTACAGGGAGATCGGTGGAGAGTGCCTCTAGAAGGTCTATGCCTCCTGGCTCGTCACGATCTCGTATGCCCTTAGCACGTCCCTCATCGTTATTATGCCGATCAGCCTGCCCTCCTCGTCCACTACCGGTAACCTACTAATGTTGTATTTCAGCATGAGCTCGTAGGCCTCTCTCACAGTCATATCCGGCCTAGCCACTACTAGGTTCTTACTGCCGATATCCCTAGCGGTGAGGAGCCTCCTAGTCTCCTCTGGCAGGTGTCGGCGTGCCTTTTCGAGGTCGCCCCGGGTTATTATCCCTATAACCTTGCCCGTCTTCCTGTCTATCACTGGGTAGCCGCCGTAAATGTTCTCCTCGAATATTGTCTCAACGAACTGGAATGGAGCGTCAGAAGGTATTGTTACTACCCGCTCCGTCATCACGTCCCCCACGTTCACAAGGTCTAGGATGTAGCTTGAGAACGCCCTAATCCTCAGACCCCTACGGAGGAGCTTTATCGTATAGATAGACCGGCCGTTTAGCAGGAGGTATGCGACAGTGAAGCTCATGCCGGCACTCGCCATTATTGGTGGTATTAGGGTGTAGCTCCCCGACATCTCCGGTATCATTATTATAACGTTCAGGGGGGCCTGGGCGGCGCCGGCGAAGAGGGCAGCCATCCCTGCGAGCTGGTACCCCAGTGGATCCCCAAGGAGGCCGGGCGGCACTATCCTGTAATACAGTGTAGCGAGGGCCCCGCCCAGCATCGCCCCAATATAGAGGCTGGGGGCGAAGACTCCGCCGCTCCCACCACTCCCAATGGTAAAGGAGGTTGCCAGCATCTTACTGACTCCAAGGAGGAGCATTAGCATTGCGGGGATCATGCCTAGAAGGGCTGCCTCCACGCCCTCATATCCCACGCCACCAACACCGTAGGTGGGGAAGAACGCCATAAGTAACCCCGCTCCGAGACCCCCTAGGGCGGGCTTTAGGGGGCTGGGTATTTTTAGGTGGTCGAAGAGATCCTCTATTGCGTAGAATAGTCTGACCCATAGGAATGCTATGACACCCATCACAGCGCCATGGAGAAGGTATAGTGGGAGGTCGGCAGGTGTCCATGCAGGTGTGCGGGGTATTAGGAAGCTGGGCCTCTGCCCCAGGAATATTGAGGCCGTCCCCGCCCCTATCACTGCTGAGAGGATTAGGGGGATAGCATCGTATAAGCCGAACCCCCTGAGGAGGACTTCACCCGCGAAGAGTGCCCCACCTAGTGGTGCGTTGAAGGTTCCCGCTATCCCAGCCCCCAGTCCGCAAGCAACCAGTAGCCTCATGTCATAGAGGTCGAGCTTGACTAGTCTTGCTGTTATGGAGGCTATGCTCGCACCTATCTGGGCGATAGGCCCCTCCCTGCCGGCGCTCCCGCCGCTGCCGATTGTTATGCTGGAGACTATGATTTTCACGGCCGCGACCCTAGACCTTATCCTGCCTGCCCTCATTATGATGGCCTCTAGAACCTCTGGAACCCCGTGCCCCTTCGTCTCTGGGGCTACTAGGTAGACAACTGGCCCCACTATCAGCCCTCCTAGTAGGGGTAGGAGCATGAGACCTACACTAACCCCACCTATCTTCGGCCCGTCAATTAAGGGGTAGATGTACTCAAAGAATACTTTGTGGAAGAACTTTATGAACAGCCTGAAAATAACGGCACCGAGGCCTCCAGCTACCCCAACAATAATTGCCAGTGCGTCAATGATTACATGCCTCCTAGCTGTGTGCGGTTTGCTCGGAGGCTTGTTAGCCATTAGCCGGACGCCTCCCCTCTCAGCTCATGTCCTCGGCTTTCCTCGTCATCGTGTTCTCTTGGGATCTGATTGAGGATGAAAACCTTTGGGAGCACGTGGCGACATTACATAAGGGATCATAGGATATATAGCCGGCACTCTGAGAGGCGGGCATGACGGGCTCGAGGGTTTACACGGTTCTAAGCGCCGCCCTCACTACTCCTCTCATTATCCCTTGGCGTACCCTTACCCGCCACTACCTTGTTCAGGCAGTCGTAGAGGTTTACCGTCTTCTCCCCACAGAGCGTCTTAACAAGTTCTGCCTCCATCTGCTCCAACGTGGGCTGGGGCGGGGGTTGTAGCCTGTAGATGTACTCGCGTAGGATAAGCTCTTTTAGCGCGCTGTCTAGGGGCTCAACGACGGGCTTGATCGCCGTATCCTCAATAGTCTTAGCGACCTCCTCACTAGCCCTGAACATATCCGCTATGGCCTTAATGAGGCCTCTGAACCTCTCCCTGGCATACGGAGTCGGCAACCGCATCCCCTACCGGAGGCCTTCGAGAGGAGATCGATGGGGCGTTCGAGGTTATTACCGGTTACTTATCCTAGGAGGCCGCTCTTCTCGAGGAGGTACAGCGCTGTTACGATATAGTAGGCAATGGCGAGGAGGTAGAGGTGCCTGCTCCTGAGCCTCACGAGAACCCTGCTACTAACTGTGGCGCCAGTATAGGTTCCTACTGCTAGCGGGATAGCTAGGATCCAGTTAACGTTACCCTTCAAAGTGTGCCCTACAACACCCACGAGGGCGGTGATACCGACCATGAGCTTGCTCGTCGCGACGGCCATCTTAATCGGGAGGCCGAGGACGAGGACTAGTATGGGAACCTTAATAACACCGCCCCCGATCCCCAGCATAGCACTGAGCAGGCCAGCACCGAGTGATGCTAGTAGGGCAGTTGTTAGACGTACCGGGCTCGGGGGCCAGCGGTAGCTGCCATCGCCCTTCTCAGCCCTCCTCTCCCTCAAGTATAGGCCGATGGCGCTTAAGAAGAGGACTAGCGAGAAGAGGGCGAGGAGCCCGCTCGACCTAAGCCTGCCGAAGAGCCAAACACCCAGCACAGCGCCCGTGGCCGTCGCAGTCTCCAGTATAAGGGCTACCCTCACATCTACTAGCCCCTTACCGTGAAGATAGCGTAAACCCCCACTACTGGTACCCAAAATGGCGACGAGGCTCGCAGGAGCAGCGACCTTAATATCTACTCCAGCCATCACCAGAAGGGGTACAATAACCGCACCCCCACCAATCCCCAGAAGCGTAGCTAAGAACCCTGCACCAATCCCCAACCCTACAGAGAGCAGTACTAGCTCAACGCCCGATAGAGCCAATACCTCACACCGGCGGGATGAGGTATTATGTTAGTCTAAATATGGGTAGTATTTAGTGGAGCTGTTTCCAAGCATTTAGAAGCCTATTGCTTTTCCTCGCTCTGCTCTAAGACCTCAATGGTGACTTCGAGGGTGTAACTCGATAATTCGTCTTCTAAGTCTTCTATCAAAGGTCTAACTCTTGACAGCTTGTAGTGGTAGCGTGCTATCATGTCCCAGTTTAGGTAGTAGTATATGGCCTCTATGTTGCCACCGTTGTCCTCGTTGGAGAAAACTTCTACTGCCCCGCTGGGTGATATCCAGATTGCGTCTTGTAGCTCGCATCGGAGGGTTGCCCTGTAAAAGTACTTGTCTCCAAGGTCTTCCTCGTAGAGGCTTACGGGGTGGCAGTCTAGTGCCGCTAGGGATGTGAATGTTGATTCGAGAGCTTTGAAGCTCTCCCTTGAGGGTGGTCTCCTCGGGAGTGGGATGCCTTCTAGGGCTTCACTCAGGTACTCCATCTCGTCTATGCCTAGGAGATCGAAGACGTCCACTCCTGGTGGTAGGTCGTCCTCCCACTCGTCTTCTAATTCCTCCTCGGGGAGATCCTCGTCTGGCGCCTCCTCGTCGGGATCTTCTGATCTCATCCGGGTAGCCCCCATGTGTTGTTTAGACGGGTATTATCATAAAGCTCTGATCACTACCTCCCCGCCTGAGTGTGGTGTGCTGGGTTTTCTTAGGTGTAAGTGGTTCACTTGTGGTTCATTTCCGTGGTAAAAGTGTAAAGTTGTGGTCTACGATGCTATTATCATGGTCGTGAGGTGGTCTATGGTGTCTGGGGAGGAGAAGAGGGAGGAGGCTAGGAAGGTGCTTGTGGAGCTTGAGGCGTCTAAGGCTGGCGGGCAGGAGGATATTAAGGAGATACTTGACGCTGTCTCAGCCTTCATTAAGAGCCTGAGCGAGCCTCTGGAGAAGTTGCTGAACACTGTCCTAAAGACTATTGAGGGCGAGAGGCTGGGTGCGGAGGTCGCTGCCTTCTACAAGAGCCTAGTAGATGCCGGTATGCCCCAAGACCTTGCGGCTGAGATGACCAGGGAGTTCTTCAGGAAGAGGATCTCAATGCTAGACCTGGCAGGGCTGATCAAGGAGTTCGTGAAGAAGGAGATCATCGAGGAGGAAAAGGAGGGAGAGGAGGAGAAGGAGGAGTAACCTTTCAGCCCCCGAGGCGGGTCTGAGGTATGGGTCTCGATGAGAGGCTCGAAAAAATCGAGAGACTGCTAGAGGACGTATTAAAAATACTCAAGAGGCTCGAGGAGGCGACCCTAGGCGCAGGCTCAGAGGCTAGGCTCGCTGTCAGCCTCGCAATAGCCTTCGCCAAGCCCATAGAGGAGGCTGTGGCGGCATCGCGCAGGGCCTTAAGGGCCCTCTCAAGGCTTGGACTTGAGGATAGGGAGGATGAGGTTACTAGGGCGATAGTTGAGGCGTTAGCCGCCAACGGCCCCCTAAGCCTAAGGGGGCTTGAGCGGGAGGTCAGGAAGCTAAGGGGCTCGGCCTCTAGGGCTGCGATAAGGTCTAGACTGAGGATGCTGGAGGAGGCAGGTGTTGTAAGGGTTGAGAGGAGGGGGAGGAGGATGGTGATATACCTTGACGTCGACCAAGAAGAAGCTTTTGGCCCTCATTAAGCTCGTAACCCTCACCGCATCAGCAGTCAAGCTATACCTATGGATAAGGGTATACCTCTGGAAGTGGAGGAGGAAGTCTATGAAGGGCTTCCAGGCCCGCCTCCGGGGGCTCCCAAGGGATCTAAGGGAGGATCTTTCCCGTGAATACCGGGAGAAGCTCAGGGAGCTCCGCCTCCCCACCGTGAGGGAGGCGTTGAAGGCAGCCCGCAGGAGGCGTTAAAGACGCCCTAGGGGTGGTGTGTGGTGCTGTCACGTATACCCATATTCAGGGAGAGGGAGTTCCACTTGGAGGCCCCCGTTGAGGGGGAGGTTCTGCTCGTTGCCAAGCTCACGGGCTCAGCCACAACGATAACGCCTGTAGATGCGGACAGGGTCGTTGCCGAGGGTAAGAGGAGGAGGGGTAAGGCGGTTCTCCGCGTTATCCAGGACGAGGAGAAGGGGTTAGTAGCGGAGTTTGAGGGTGTAGGTGTTGAGGCCAGGATTAGGGGGCCCGCTAGGGCGGTAGCCGTGAGTGGGAAGGCCTCAAGCCTCAGGGTGGAACGTGGTATCCCGGTCGAGTACATCTCTCTCAAGGTCTCTAGCTCAGCTGTTAAGGCCGAGGCCCTGCTAAGGCCCGGTGGGGGTGCATATATTGATGCGACCTCTTCAGCGGTCAAGATCGTCATAGAGCCTGTCGAAGAGGGTGAGTACTGGCTCGAGATCACGGGCAGGGGCTCTAGCGTGAAGGTCGAGACACCGCCCAGCAGCTCCTACACGGTTGAGAGGCGAGGGAGGCTCTCGTCCGTCAGTGTGGAGGAGGCTAAGAGGGATGCCGTGGGGGCTAGGTACAGGTTCAGGGTGTCAGTTAACACTGTAGGCTCGTCTGTCCACCTCGCCTAGCCCTCAACCCTCTTTACGTGCTTATAGGGGTCGTAGTTGAAGAGCTTCCTTACTAGCTGCACGCTAACAGCGTGGTCGAAAAGGCTTCTCCCAACACTCTTATACACCTTAACCTCCCCCGCCCTACACTCTTCACCCTTCAAGGCTTCCGCCAGGTCAACCACCCTCACGAAGCCCCGATAGTCCTCGGACTCCCTTAGAACCCCCTCCCTCGTGTCCGCCAGGAGGCAAACCCCCCTCTTCCCAGTCTCCTCGTCGAGCTCCCGTACAGGGCTAGGGGCTCCCACGCTTGCAACTATAGCACCCGGTCTGAGGAGGGCCCCCTCAACGACTGGGGTTGTGCTTGTTGTCGCTGAAACTATAATATCGGCCTCGGATAGCAGTTCCCTCCTCTCTACAGCTCTACCACCGAGCTCTCTTGCTAGGGATTCCGCCTTCTCCCTCGTCCTACTAGCCACTAGGACTATGCGCGGCTTGAACACTTCCTTGAGGAGGAGGCCGTGGTGCCTGCCCTGTACCCCAGCTCCGATGATCCCCAAGATACCTCCCTCTCTAGCTCCTAGGAGTTGGAGTGCTAGGGCTGTCGCTGCGGCAGTCCTGTAGGCTGTAGCCTTGTTCGCCTCATAGAGTATTAGGGGCTCTCCAGTGTCCTGGTGGTAGACTGCTGATATACTCCTAACTAGGGGGAGGCCTATAGTGGGGTTCCTCAGGTATACCCCGACCATCTTCGTCGTTATGAGCCCTAGCCCCATGCTCGTCATGGAGGCGTACCATGTGTCCCCGAGGCTAACACCGTGCCTGGGGGCCTCCGCGGCGTCGGAGGTTAGGGTGACCCTTATATCCTCTATTAGAGCAATAGGGTCAAGGATCTTCTCGACCGCGGGGTCGTGGAGGACGACCCTAAACACGGTTGAGCACCCACCAGTGTACTTCCTACGTGTGCCGGGCAGCATTAAGCCGTTTAGACGGCGAACCCTTATTTTACTTCATGATAACTGGAAAGTGTACGGGTGCATCGACTTGGCTGTAAAGGTGAGGTTCTATCATATTGTGACTGTTGGGACGAGCATTGTGAGAAACACTCTAACGCGTATAGAGAGATGTCTGTCCACGGGTGACGGCTGTCCTGAGGGGTTCAGCAACGATGAGATCCGGGAGGCTGCCTCCCTACTTAGGGAATGCGGGTTTACCAGGCCAGGGACTGGGGAGGATGTGGAGTGCATGGCTAGGGTTGAGCGCCCCTCAGCCCTCGAAGACCTCATACTCTACTTCCTCACAAAGGAGCCTGCACTGCTAAGTGCGGAGCTTAACGCATTACTGCCATGGCTGAGGGCTTGGCCCCGGGATCATAGTTTCATCGATAAGATCCTCCTACTACCCACAGAGACTGCCCCAGGCCTGATCTCCGGGAGGACACTACGGAGGTATCTTAGGGAGAGGATAGGTAACAGGAGGGTTGAAATGCAGCTGGTTCCGGGCTGGCATGAGAACGTTTGGAGGGGCGGCCTCGAGCTATACGGGATTGTGGTAGACGAGATAAGGTCGACCATACACTCTGGAAGCGAGTGGGTCGTGCTCCTCAACGCAACAGGAGGCTTCAAGCCGGAGACGGCATACCTCGTAATGGCGGGCCTCCACTACGGTGATGAGAGGGCGGGGGCATACTACATCCACGAGCTCCATAGACGTCACACTCTGATACCCCTCATACCGCCTGGCGGCCCTTCAATGGAGGAGGCAGTCCGGCTCGTGACTAGCGCTCTGAACACTCAGAGAGGCCCGAAGATAGTACTGGGCGGAGACCTTGGGAGGGCAGGCTGGTTAAGGTGGTATGCTAAAGCCCTAGAGCCGCTAGGGGAGGGCAGACTCCTAGACGACGGTCGGGTGGAGCTCTCCGCAGATCAAGCACTCTACATTAGTATGCTATATAGGCGGAGATAAGGCCTCCACACACCACAACCACTCCCCCAAGCTCTTCACGATGGAAAGGTGGATTAGGCCAGGTTCTCCTCATAACTATTCGGCAGCTTGAAGGTAGTGTTGGGTGTCTACGTTGATACCCGCCAGATCCTTAGTGGAGGAGGCCTCCCGCAGCCTCCGCATCGACCCCGCACCTGTCCTTGCAGAACTAGATAAGCTCTCAGAGGAGGCTTCTGGCTTGGACTTACTGGAACGCTTGGAGGCCACTTTAGCCCTATGGGGGGCTGTTGAGAGTGTTTGGCTCAGGCTTGCCGCTAGGATCGATCTCGCCCGGATATACTATGAGGCCCTCGGCGACTGGTCTAAGGCCTTCAAGCCAGTCGGGATCGAGCGCCGACTCAGCTGGCAGGCCCTACGCCTCCTCCGGGCCCGCTACCTCCAGGCTAGGGATGGTAGGGTCGGTGAGACGCCTGACATGATGGTGAGGCGTGTTGTGAGCTACGTTAGCCTTCCGGAGTACCGTTATGGTAGGCATGATGAGGTGTGGAGAGAGTTCTACCACCTGATTAGTGGTCTGCGCTTTCTCCCTAACAGCCCGACTCTTATGAACTCCGGCACGCGCTACCCCCAGCTTGCGGCGTGCTTCGTCGTCCCCCTGAGGGATGACATAGACTCTATCCTTGACGCTGTCAGGGTCTCGGCCTGGGTGTTCAAGAGCGGGGCTGGCGCTGGATATGACTTCTCACCACTCCGACCCAGGGGCGCCCCGATCTCTGGGACGGGTGGTAGGAGTAGTGGGCCTGTCAGTTTCATGAGGCTCTTCGACACGGCTGCCGACGTGCTGAGGGAGGGAGGGAAGAGGAGGGCTGCCATGATGGGTATACTACAGGACTGGCACCCAGACATTATGGAGTTTGTGGAGTCCAAGTGCGGGGGTGAGGGGAGGCTTGAGAGCTTCAATATCAGTGTTGGAGCGCATGACGGGCTCTTCACCCTGGAGAAGTGGCCCCTCATAGACCCCCACAAATGCCCTGACGCAGTGACGGCCGAAGACCCCTTAAAAGTTGCAGCGGAATGTGGGCAGGTCGGATGGATTGATACGGGGAAACTGTTGGATAGGGTCGCGGAGTGCGCCTGGGCAAGTGGAGACCCGGGCGTAGTATTTCTAGACGAGATCAACAGGCACAACCCTACACCAAGCCTGGGGAGGATACACGCTACAAACCCGTGCGGTGAGACTCCCCTCCTAGACTGGGAGGCCTGCAACCTCGGAAGCATAAACCTCGGACGCTACGTAGACCCGGATAAAGGGATAGTGAGGTGGGAGGAGCTCGCGAGGGACGTAGAGCTGGCGGTGAGGTTCCTAGACGACGTTATAGAGGTCTCATGGTACCCCGACAAGAGGATCCGGGAGGCAGTCCTCCGCACAAGGAAGGTGGGCCTCGGCGTCATGGGATGGGCGGACATGCTCGCCCTCCTAGGCATACCCTACGACAGTCCAGACGCTGTCTTCTTCGCCGATAAGCTGATGGAGTTCATAGAATACCACGCAAGGAGGGCTAGCAACCTCCTATCGGTAGAGAGGGGCCCGTACCCCGCATTCCCCACGAGCATACACAGGCAGGGCCGGTTCAACTTCGAACCACAGAGACCCGCAAACACCCTTTACTCCCAAGACGAGATCAGCCAGGAGGTAAGGAGGCTAGTGGATGACAGGCCTGAGCCCGACTGGGACATCCTCAGGAGGGAGATGAGGGAGGGGACTAGGAATGCGACAGTCACTACGATAGCCCCAACAGGCTCAATAAGCATAATAGCCGGGGTGAGCAGTAGTATAGAGCCCTTCTTCGCCCTAGTATACCTGAGGCGCTCAACGATAGGGACATGGATAGAGGTAAACCCACACCTAAGACAGTGGCTCGAAGAGAACGGCATGCTCAACAGGGAGACACTCCTAGAAATAGCTAGGCACGGGGGAGGGATAAGGTGGGCGCCATGGGCGCCGAATGACCTGAAGAAGGGGCTCCCAACAGCGCTAGAGATCAACTGGAAATACCACGTCCTCATCCAAGCGGCATTCCAGAGGTGGACAGACAACGCTGTAAGCAAGACAATAAACATGCCATCAAACACCACACCACAGGAAATCAGACAGGCAATAATAACCGCGTGGAAACTCGGGTGCAAGGGGGTAACCATATACAGGGACAAGAGCAGGAAGGAGCAGGTACTCCAAGGAGGAGAAGAGCTCGAGCGGGCCCTCAAAACTATACCCAGACCTACAAGAATACGGGACAAACACATCTACACATGGCTAAGGATAAGCGACCAAGACATAATGCTAGTACACGAGGAATATAGTGGCGGATGCCCAACATGCGATATCTAACAGAAATAATTAGATTTTTACAAAAACAATACTACTGCACTATTAGGGTGTATTTAACTGGGAGAGGACGGGCCCCTTAGGAGAGCATTTCTGCGTAATCTTTAAAATGGATTCACTGACATCTTTATCAACTTTGGTGATAACACCTTGAATACTGTTAAGACTAATTTAAAAATTACATATTTAATGATATTTATCTTATTATTTCTAGCCCCGCCCCTGAACACACATAGTCCTCCGGCACTAGTTGCAGAGGGCGCTACATACCAGCTGTTCGCGATAAACTTGTCAGGAGACTCGAACGCCTGGTATGTCGGTGAGACAGCATCAATACTCCTATACTTCTTGTTCAACAATTCAGTCGTCGTACCAGATAATCTTACCGTGGAAACAGTACCGGGCTCCGCACTTCAAGGGGTGAATAGTGTCAGTATAGGGTCATCTACCGTCTATATTGTAGAGGTTAAACTTGATAGCCCTGGCTATGTGATCCTAAGTGTAAGAGCCTCCTATGCAGGGTTTACAGATACAAGGTTTACCATGGTAAGGTTCGTACCTGAGCCCCTTAACACCACACTAGCGGAAAACTACTTTGAGGATCTCTCCCAGACGCTCGACGAACATTATAGTAGCATTATGGCCAGGCTCGATGAGATAAGCCTACGGCTCTCTAACCTATCGTCACAAGTAAACGAGAGCTTATACCTACTCTTCGACCTACAAGGTAGGACAGCCCTCATCTACGATGTTGATAGGGAGATCCTCCAGGCTATAAATACCTCCACGCTAGAATTAGAGGATAACCAGTACGAGATCCTCGGCCAGCTCCTCGCAATAAACACTAGCATGGGATACGTCCTAGCCAATTTGACACAGTTAAACGCTAAAATATCAAGTATTCTAAATAACACTATACTAATAGAGACGGATCTCGGCACTATTCAGGCTACTCTAGACCAGGTAAACGCAACACTAACAGCTGTAGCAAACGGCGTTGCAATCATAAATACGAGTGTGGGGCAGATAATGGTTGCTATAAACACCTCGAGCAGGGATATTGTCGATTTACTCTCACTCATCTCCCGAAATGTTACAGGCATTAAAGCAACTTTAGAGGAGCTGGATCCAGTAATTACAAATATCAATGAGACTACAGTGACCATACTCACTAGGATAGGAGAGATAAAAGCGGAAGTCTCCCTAATAGCAAACAAAACGACTGACATCCTCGGCACACTAGTGGCCGTTGAAAACAACACGGCACTTATAAAGACAAGCCTAGGTGAGGTCAAAGTAAACCTGACACTCCTACTAGGTGAAACGGAAAGCATCGAGGCAACCCTAGCACCAATCAATAGTAATGTCACAAACCTCTCCATAACAGTAGACAGTGCCCTAAAGCGCTCTACCGACATAAACGCATCAATTGACGACCTATCAGGTGGAGTGTTGAGACTGCAGACAAACCTAGGATACGTTATGGCTAACCTGACCGCCTTGAACGCCTCTGTACTAGAAGCCAATGATAGGCTCATACTGCTAAACACGACCCTCGGGCAAATAGCTCTCGATATCGACAATCTGAACTCACTGCTTCAAAACATCGTAAATAACATTACTGGGCAGTCTCTAGGCATAGAGCCCCAGGCCAGTAGTAACTACAGGGACAGTCCTGGGAGAGGTGGAGTACTCCTCCTGACGGGGCTCGCAGCTGTGGTTATAGGGGGAGTGGGCCAGGCCATGAGGAAGCGTCCCTACTATGACTTTGAGGGTTAAGGGTGTCGCAGATGGGTGAATATGATAAAATAAAATTAATGTTGCTACTAAGCATAATAATATTAAATATTATCCAACCAGTACTGGCCCAGCAATCAAGTAGTACGGCCCAACCGGAATCCCCAACAATGATAAGGAAGAAGTGGCAGATAACAGTAGACCCTAACAGCTTAGGATATAGCATAGTAGAGGGAAGCCATGGATCCCAGTATATAACAGTCAAGGGCCTAAAACTGGCACTCCAGCCAGGATACCCTCCCACACCCCAGTACGTCACCTACTACGTCTTACCTGAGAACACAGAGAACTTGAGTGTCCTCTGTGAGGTGGGAGAGCCTATCACGGTCAACTTAACAGGAAGCGTGGAAAGAGTCAGACCCCCACAGCCACTCCTCCCAGGAAAATTTAATGGGACGATAGGGGTTGACATGCCAGCTATCACGTTTCCTTACCCCTCAAAGCCGTGTGAATACTGGTTAGGCCACTATCCAGGTGGCTTACTGCTCGGAGTTAGGGTCTATCCTGTCAAGTACACGGGCATTAACCAAGCTATAATCTACAGCGTCACCCTCCAGGTTGAAGCAGACGTCCCCGTCGATGAGAAGGTCTTCCTACCAGCATGGCTTGCCTTATCGGTTGACCCCACACACGTTATAAGCAATGACTGGCCGCCGGTTGTGGACAACATTAGAACTATTGTCCTGCTCCTAGGAAACGACTCGTTCCTTGAACCTCTTCGCCCCTATATTATTGCTAGGACTGCGATGGGCTATAACGTGCTCGTGTACAACATATCTTATGTTAACAGTAGTTACAGTGGTGACTCCCTGGCGGACAAGATCAGGGCGTTCGCACGGGACATGGCCTTCAACCAGGGGGCGGACTACCTCCTCCTGGTAGGGGATGCAGACCTGATACCACCGGCATACTTCTACGCTGAGGATGACTGGTCTGCCTACGGCGAGGATTATTACAAGGCAACCGACCACTACTACGCCTGGCTAGACGGAAACTGGGATCCAGACGGGGACGGGAAACTCCTGGAACAGGAGGATCATAATGGTAATAACTACCCAGAAGTCAACGTTGAGCCTATACCAGATGTCGTACCCGATATCATAGTAGGTAGGATACCTGTAGACACCCCCTCAGACCTGAGAGGAGTAGTGTCCAACATCCTCTCGTGGGAGGAGGGAGGGACTAACGGCACTCTACTGAGCATGGCGGCTATACTGAACTATGAAAACGAAAACAACCTGGGATGGGATAAGACAGATGGCGCAGCACCACATGTATACTTAATACAGCACGACCTTCCATCCTCCCCCTACCCAGTTCAGGGCTACTACAGGCTCTACGAGAGGGGAGGCCTAAGCCCTAGCACCTATGAGTCCGACATGGCCCTAACATGGGAGAACGCCACCGCTATGCTCAGAGAGGCGCCATCTTACATACTCTCTGGCGGCCATGGCAGCCAATATGAACAGGCTAGGAAGGTGTGGAGCAGTGATGATGGAGACGGTGTCCCAGAGAGTGGTGAGATGAGCTGGTACGCGTTCATATCGAGAGACGGTATCCCAGAAACCCATGCCGGCGGGATCCAATACAATGACGGGTGCCTCACAGGGTTCTACGACTACAGCTTCTATCAGACGTATGCGGAGGAGTCTCTGAGGAAGATGGCCTCAGCAGTGATCGCCTCGAGTAGGATAAGCTATTACATGGTCGGCTGGACAGAGCCGGGTGGTCTATGGGATCAGGAGTTTGAATACTTCTTCTGGAGAGAGCTCTTATCGGGCGACTACCCCACTGTGGGGGACGCGTTCTTTGCCAGCCAGCTAATATACAATAATTCGCACGACGTTAACATCGACTATGCTAGTAAGAAGGACGTGCTGATACACAACCTCCTAGGAGATCCCGTCCTCAGGCCCTGGGTTCCACCAAAGTCCGTGCTCAGCTTCCAACTAGGTATCGAGTCCGATGGGAATGAGATAGTGTTCACTGTGAATAATAATTCTGGGGAGCCCGTCCCGAACACCCTAGTCTCGATAATTATGCCAAACGGCAGCGTAGTGGCGAGGGGCTATACCGGTTACGATGGAGTAATAACCCTATCAGCCCCCTCGGAGGCCGGTAAATACTATGTGACCGTGTTTAGGGCCGACTACCCACTCCTTATCAAGCAGATCACCTTCCCGATCATCGAGGTTCCCCCACATGTCGAGGCCCACATAATCGGTGGCGACCTCCAGTGGGAGCCCGGTAGGACGGCGGATATTATAGTATACTTCACATACAACAACACAGTAGTGGAGCCACAACTATCGATAAACGCGACTCCACCCGAGAGCCTCACAGGAGTTGAAACGCTAGAGGTCGGAGGCTCAAAACTATACATAGCACACGTAAAGCTAGAGGAGCCCGGAAACGTAATCCTAGGAGTACACGCAGAATACGAAAACACCACTACCGAGGAATACGCCCTAATCAGGTTTACCCACCAGCCAGTCAACAAGACGGTAGCCCTATCATACTACACAGGCCTCTACGAGGCGATCAACACCCTAACATCCAACATTACAGCAACCGCGAGTAGTATATCAGAAGTCCTACGACAACTCCAAAACAGGGTAAACACGTCCATCCACATACTCCTAGAAATACAGGGGGACACCTCCCAAATCCTAGACCTGTCTAACATGAGCCTGACACAGGTTAACACCTCATATCTCGATATCAGAGAGAACCAGTACAGGATCATAGGTAACATCCTTCTAATAAACAGTTCAAAAATTGGGCCTATCATCGCAGAACTGAACAAAATAGCCGACACCATAGAGTCTGTAAACAAAACAGTAATCAACATATCAACTGTTCTAGGGGCGATAATCTGTAAGCTTGACAATATTCAAGCGTCCATTGTCCGGGTAGGGAATGGGACGATAACGTTAAATACTAGTATCGGTGAACTGATGATATTAGTGGAGCACAAACACGATATTATTAATAATTCGTTAAAATACATAAAAGAAAATAATTCTATAATAATGAGTGATATTAGCATGTTATCCCCGGTAATAGCCGCCGTTAGGGGTAGAGTAGCAATCATCCAGACTAGTCTAGGCAACATAACATCAAATGTAAATTATATAAAAGAATTAATCAATGAAAGTAACAGTATAGTCCTCAATGTCACTAACAACACAATGCTAATAACTACTGCAGTGGGCAACATAGCCGTAAACTCATCACTTCTTAAACTTAAAATAATAAACATATATAATAATACAGTAATTTTAGATACAAACATCGGGGAACTAAGAATAAATATCGACAAAATACTTGGAGAGTTAACTCATATAAACGCCACCATGCTTGATCTTAAAAATAAAGTTTTATCAATGCACACTAGAATAGGTATAATCCAGGCCAGCCTCCTACAACTCAACGCCTCAATATACCAGGTGACAGATAACACCATTATATTGCAGACCAGTCTAGGGAAGATCAGGCTAAAACTAAACAGGACGAGCGAGCTAATAAGCATACTAAACAGTCTTAAATCAGCCCAACAAACCCAGAAGACTCCCATTACATCTAACGAGACACTACCAGCTATGAACAGCACTAGTACAGGCCAGACAGAAAAAACGGAGAGCACTGGCCGGAGAGGGCTGTTAATGATATTTGCGGCTATAGTCGTAATAATGTCAGTCTTATTCGGATATGCTCTCTTGTCAAGATATAAACAATTATATATGATTTAAATATTTTATATTGAAGAGAGGTTTTTCCTGAGAGTTCTCGGCCCTTTTCATTTTGCATTATAATTATTAAATTGAAGTTTAACTATGATTAATTAATGGGAGTATCCGTATAGCGGGTCTAGACTGTCCTAGATTATCCCAGAGCATCCATAACCACGATCCCCTCCCAGTTAAGCCTAATACGGCTCTGAGTGCTAGAACCAGACCCACCTTCTAATAGTCCTCGCGAGCCTCTATTTGAACCTCATGGTGGCTTCTCTTGAAGAGTTATGGGCAAAAACATAATGATCCCGATATCAGAGATTTGGAGAGCCTAGCTTTAGCCCGCCTCTCTAGACTTATTGGTGAGGAGGCTGCTCGTACCTATTTGGATAGAATTAAGAGGCTATACTGTGAGCCTGTCTATTCAACAGCTCTCCTGGCACTTGATAGTGAAGATATTAGTGTTGATAGTCTTAGAGATGATATCGAGAGGTGGAGACCGCCGGTAAAAGCATACCTCTCCTCTATAGATGCTAGATCCCGGTACGCGGTCTTACATAGGTCAAGGATTAGGTTAGAATGGGAGAGCGAGGATCTCGGGGATACAGTATACGACATATCATGGAGTCCTGACGGTTATAAGCTAGCATATGTACTTGGCAATTCCGGTCGCACACAAATCATGGAAGTTAGTAGTAGGATAACCGGGGAGATCCGGGAGGAATACATGAGTGTCCTCTCATTAGACTGGAGCCCTACTGGGGACGAGATAGCCGCCGGGTACCGATTCGTGGACAGGATGGGGGACTATCATGGCTTTGTCGCGTCATATAGTGAGGATGCTTACCGTCTATGGAGTAGCCCGGATCTTAGAGGTTGGGTTATGAGACTACGGTGGAGCCCCGACGGGTCTAGGCTCGCGGTGGGGCTGGGAAGGGGTGGTTCTAAGGGAGAGAGGAATGGCCGTGTCGTCATGGTTGATAGAGGAGGGGGTATACGCTGGACTACAGCCTTTTACAACGGGTGGGTTCGTGACGTCTCATGGTCTCCTGATGGGTCGAGGATTGCTGCTGTAGCTGAGAAGGGGCTTCTAACATTCTTGGACGATAGTGGTAGGGTGGTTAGAGAGTTCCAGGGGTTCCGGGGGGTATGGTATAGCGTCTCATGGAGCCCGGAGGGCGATCTTATAGCGGTTGGCACCGGCTGGAAGGACTCATCAGAGGGTGGCCACGGAGAGGTTCTCGTCTACAACTTAAGGGGGGATAAGGTATGGGAGAGCCCTGACCTGCAGGGAGCAGTTACTGCCGTCTCATGGAGCCCTGATGGTAGGCTCCTAGCTGCTGGGACTGCTGAGAGCAGGAGGTTATACGTGCTAGATAGGGAGGGTTCACTCCTTTGGGTGAGCCCGGAACTCGGAGGCCTCGTTTGGAGTGTTGCATGGAGCCCAGCAGGGTCTACGGTGGCAGTGGGAGGGTTCTCGAGGAGGGTTACCCTGTTTGGAGGGTTCCAGGACTCTATTGAGATAACTGGTAGGAGGCCGGAATGTGATCTCAAGATCTCCTGTGGGGGCTTTTGGGAGTGCCTCGCATGGGCTACGTTCCTTGTAGACCACAAGATCTATGTTGATGGGCTAATGACTGCAATTTGGAGGGTCTACTTTGATGGGCTATCGCTTTTAGCTGCTACAGGAGTAGGCGGGCTACTTGGGCTCAAGCCTGATGCGGTACTGGAATTAATTTATGACTGGGCCGTTAGTGTGGGGCCGGATAACGTTAGAGATTCCCTCAAGAAGATCGAGAGCACCCTTGACCATGTAATGAAGCTCGACGTTACAGGCTTAAGAAGCCTCAGCAGGTTCCTGAAGAGGGTTCTAACCATCAGTAGAGATTGGAAAATATTAGAGGAGTTCCCCATAGTGGTAAGCGAGTGGGAGGAGGCGAGGAAAGACCCTCGGGGATATCTAGAAAAGGCCCTTTCTATTGAGGTTGAAGGCGACTTCGTAGCAGGACTATACCGAGTTGGGAGCTTAAAAATATGTAACAACTCTTACATTCCACTAATAATTGAGGCCTTAGACTGCGAGGATGGGGGCTGCAGAGTAATAGGAGAAGCCCCATTTACTCTCCAACCGAAAAGCTGTGAGAGCCTGCAAATATCTCTTGGCACTCCTATCGCGGGTAACGTCCCCGTCAGTTTCAGTTTCAAAGTTAGAATACCCGAGCTAGAGGCTGTCGAGCTTAGCATGTTAAAACTTATCGAGGTTCAGCCGGCGGCCCCCCTTACAGGTGTAGGCAGTAGCCTACAACCTATCACGATGCAGAAGCCTCCTGGAGATATGGGAGTTGGTGATGAGGAGCTCGTAGGTGCTGGTATCGACCTCGACTTTGAATCGCTTCGGATTACCAGGGGGTTAAGTGTGGGCTTCGGATGTGCGGGGCCGGGCAGGTTTCCAAGGTATCTTGGAGGCCTCTTCGAAGGTGCTGACTGGCTTAGGGGGTCATGGAATTGCTGCGTCTTGGGGTGTGGGGGCTGGGGGTGTGCCTATAAGTGTAGTAAGGGTGGTAAGGACATCGTTGTCAAGGTCTACCGTGAATATAGGGGGTGGTTTGAGGGTGGAGCTGATGAGACCCTACATTCGGGTCTGCCTTCAGGAGAGGTAAGAGACGTGGCTCCCAGGTGGCTTAAGGGGTATTTGAGGAGGGTGGAGACTGTTTGGGGTCTAATGAAGCCGGGCCATCCCGGGATAGTGAGGCTGCTAGCCTACTCTCGGATAGCTCCCATGCTTGTCTATGAGTATGCTAACAACGGTTCTCTACAGTGGCAGCTAAGTACGGGGTGGGAGCCTGACCTGCACGATGTCTTAACTATTGGTGTTATACTGGCCGATGCACTTAGATACATTCACTCCCGTGGCGTTGTACACGGCGATATCAAGCCGGGCAACATCTTCTTCCTCAACGGAACCCCTAAGCTAGGAGACTTCAGTAGCGTGACTACACTGCTCACATCCGAAACTCAGACGGATGCTGCCTTCTCAGAACACTACACTATGGGCTGGAGGGCGCCGGAACAGGTCTATAATGAGTTAAGGGTTAAGGCTAGAGCGAGGGCCCTGGAAAATAGGGTGGACGTCTACCAGCTGGGGGAGCTCCTCCTCTACCTCCTCACCGGGGAGGTAGTCGATGGGGAGGAAGCTTCTGAACGCCTTGATGAGGCACTTAGTCTAGTGGAGGATAATAGAGTCAGGGCGGTCTTGCGTGGTATGATGGCAGTCGACCCTGTAGAGAGGCTTAGCAGCGAAGAGGCAACCAGGCGCCTAGCCCGCCTTATCCGCACACTGTAAAGGTGCGGGCCTCCTAGTTGATAATGGAGTGTATGGGCTAGGTTTTTCATCTTCCTTTCAAGCCACCGTTCTACCGGGTGCTGCATGAGTTGGTGCTCGACATCGGCACAGTATTGGCTCTCCTACGTGATAACATTAGGAAGACGGGCCTCCCGGTACCAGTCGGGAAGGAGGTATTGTGGGAGTGGAGTAAGGGGTTAGACCTCCCCAGGGAGGGAGAAGTGCTCCTCTACACGGGAGCACTATACCAGTTGCTCCCCTATATTAGCGTCTTCGCGAGGCAGTTAGCAAGGATGGAGAAGAGTGGTGCTGGCAGGCTTGCTTTCAAGGCCTTTGGCAAGCTGGGCGGCCGCCTGGGAGGTCTCGCAGGCCTAGTCCTTAAGCCTTCCAAGGTGGATATAGAGTACTCCCACAGCATTCTCCGCTCCGTGGTCGAGCTCCTCAAGGCGGCTGGCGTCAGTGTAGCTTACGATCCGGGTGTTGACGGGTATAGCGGGGTCCTCCTCTATGATATGGGCCTTGACGACGACTTCAGGGCTCATGCCGAGGGTGAGGCGAGGCGTTTGGTGGAGAGTGGGGCTAGGGTTATCGTGACAGTCGACCCCCACACTACCCACACCCTCCGGAGCGTCTACCCCAAGCTCTTCCCCTGGTTCGAGTTGGAGGTGAGGAGTTACCTCGAGATCCTAGCTGAGAACGTTGACAAGCTAGGGTGGAAGAGTGGTGATGCGGGTGCTGTGACAATCCACGACCCGTGCTTCTACGCCCGCTCTGAGGGGATCATCGGGGAGCCCCGAACTCTGTTGGAGAGGGCCGGGTATAGGGTTGTTAACCCGAGGAGGTGGGGGAGGATGACATACTGCTGCGGTGGGCCAGTGGAGAGCATTAGCCCGGGGCTTGCCGGGAGGATAGCCGAGAAGAGGATCGAGGAGCTCCACTCAACTGGTGCGCCTGTGGTTGCTGTAATGTGCCCGATATGCCTCTCAAACCTCCGGGGCCATTCGAGGGGGAAGTTGAGGGTTGAGGACATCTCAATATTGTTGCGTGAGAGGCTGGAAGCATGACCTATAAAGTGGTGCAGGCGAGGCTCGGGGAGATCCTCAGGCTACTTGAAGACAAGGCCTTCCAGAAGGCACTCCAGGATAGTGTTGGGAACGCTGAGGGGAAGCATGAGAGGGTCGCAGCATCATACCCATACTTGAAGGAGCTCGCGAAGAAGGTTAAGGAGGCTGAGGAGAAGGTCTTAGCAGACCTAGACCACTACATTGACATGACTATCAGGAGCGTTGAGAAGAACAAGGGTGTACCCCACCTAGCCAGAGATGCTGAGGAGGCCAGGAGGATCGTACTAGACATAGCTGGAGAGTGCAGAGGCCCCATTGTTATGAGTAAGAGCATGGTCGCGGAGGAGGTGGGTCTCAGGGAGTTCCTCGAGGGTGAGGGGTTCGAGGTCTGGGAGACCGACCTGGGCCAGCTACTGATACAGCTTGAGAGGGGCAGGCCCATGCACACCACAGCCCCAGCTATCCACATGACGGTCGAGAGGGCTAGAGGGCTGGTGAGGGAGAGGCTGGGCCTCGAGATCCCTGAGGGGGCGGGCCCGGAGGATATCGTTGCCGCTGTCCGGGGGTTCCTAAGGGAGAAGTTCGTAGCGGCGTGCCTTGGTATTAGCGGGGCAAACGCTGTAGCTGCGGACACGGGGGCCATTGTTCTGGTAGAGAATGAGGGGAACATCAGGCTGACAACAGGCCTCCCCCCGGTGCATGTAGCGATAACCGGGGTCGATAAGATCCTCCCAACTCTCCAAGATGCTGTGGCGGAGGCACTCGTACAAGCTGCCTGGGCCGGCCTCTACCCACCAACGTATCTCAACATAATCGCTGGCCCGAGCAACACTGCCGATATACAGCATAAGAGGGTATACGGCGCACACGGCCCCAAGGAGTTCCACCTAATCCTCCTCGACAACGGGAGGAGGGAGGCCGCAAAGTTTGAGCCTCTGGGGGAGCAGTTGAGGTGTATAAGGTGTGGCAGGTGCCAGTGGGAGTGCCCGGTCTGGCAGCAGACCGCTAACAAGTGGGGCGGCCCCGTATATGGGGGCCCAATGGGTATGGGTTGGACTGCTATAACATACAGCATGAGGGAGGCTGCCGAGCTGAGCCTTTTATGCCTTGGGTGTGGCAGGTGTGATGTGGTGTGCCCCGTTGAGATCCCTTTGAGCAGGATTATCAGGTGGCTCAAGACTCGGGCACATACCTCGTAGCTAGCATCCTCACTCGGCGGGCCCCCAACTTTTATGGTATTACCTATATATCTACCTCCTGGCGAGCGCAACTTAGGATAGCTGGAATGGTAAAACGTTGGCGGTAGTACCATGGGTGCAGGGATGGCGCTAGGCACCGGGGATATCCGGTGTAACGTTTGAGGTGTACAAGGCTTGCTGGGAGTGTCAGAGCTGATCTCGAGCGTGGTGTTAGAGGCCGTCGACACCCTAAAGAGGGCAGCTGCAACGCTACCCCCAAGGCCCCCACCCGTTAGGCTCCTCGACAGGCTAATAGACTTCAAATGGCATGTCGAGGAGGGCGGCAACTATAGGGTCTCACCCCTAGAATTCTCACGCAGGTTCCTAGGCCCTAGGAGGGCTGACGTCATAGCTAAGAGGCTTAAACGCCTCAAACCCTTCATAATAGGCGTTGACAGTAGCAGTAGGGCCGTGGGGACGGCGTTCGGCGCTGTAGTGGTCGGTGCTGTTGCAGTCTCGCACCCTGGCGGGATATTGGAGTGGCCCCCTATCAGATCCAATAGTGTTGAGGGCGGCCCACCTTTCGTTGCCCTTGTTGGTGCAGAGCCTCCCACCAGCCTCGAGGGGTATCTCCGTGTTGTCAGCCCTGGTGGCGACAGCTATGTTGATTACAGTGTTGAGCAGGTTCTAGACGAGCTCAGGCTAGACCTTGAGAACTGGGCTCTAGGGGGGCCTGTAAGGACTATCGTCGAGGAGGCGGTTTTGAGGGGTTTCCAGCCCGTGGTGCTTGTTGACGGGCCCGTGTACCCTGTCACGATGGCATTTCAGAGGGGGCCGCAGCCGGGTAGGGAGGACTATTGGAGGAGTATGGAGTCCCTCCTAAAGGCTAGGAGGAGGGCTGTAGAGGGCCTCGAGCGTTTAGGTGCTATTGTGGTCGGAGTTGTTAAGAGGATTGAGAGGAGCACTATAATATCAAGGCTAGCTCAGACCCTCGGAGAAAACATGCGAGGTCTCCCACCAGGCCAGTACGGTGACGCCCACGCCCTCTACCACTACTACCAGGCTATAGCCTCCCAGGATAGGCTCAGGGAGGGGCGCGTGTTAACTAGTATAAGGGCGGAGGTGCTGTTCACCGCACTCCCAATTGGTGAGCTAGACAAGGTGGTAGAATACATCGTGATCCCCCCGGGCAAATGGAACCATTACCCTGGCGCAGCCAAATACTACAGGACAGAGACCTCGCCATCGTCGAACAGGGCCCTCGAAGGCCATGACCTGAGGCCCAGCTACCCGGTGGTGTGGGACAGTGTCGTCCGGGGGTCTCTACAGCCGATCTCAGTGGCCGCCGCGGACAGGGTCAGTAGCGGGCTAACCAGGGCGTTAACATCCCTGATCGCAAGACATACTCTAATGACAGGTCTGCCCCTCACGTACTCGAGTGAGATCGAGATGGGCCTCCACCTATGGAGGAGCGCCGGCCTATGGGCTTCCCGGTGACATAAGCTGCTAAGGGAACACAACCAGCAGTCCTGCCTGCTGTGAAGCCATAATTTGAGTCGAGCATTCAATTATATCCCGGTAGCGTGGTGTCCGCCTGATGAAGATAGTCTCCCTCCTTTCGACAGCCCTATTCGTCACAATAGCCTTGACCTCCGCCTATGCAGGAGGCTCCGGGAGTATTGTTAGAGTAGAATCGTCAGGTGGAGGTTACATCGTGACAATAGACTATGACGCCATCGATGAGGCCGCAGACGGGGTCTACGTCATAGAATATAGCAGTCTATCGACCGGGTACTCCTCAACCCTTAACTCCTTGGTCAACGGCTCTGGCCTCATATACTCGGAGTACGCCACGCCCTCGGGTGTCGTTAAAGTCGAGCGGAGTAACATATCACTAGCAGCTGACGGCCCGGAGAGTGAGACCCTCATAGACATTATAAGGGGGAGGTATAGGGTAACACTGTACTCCCTAAAGGTGTACTCCGACAACACGCTAGCCATCGAAACAGGTAGTAGAATAAATGACACGGTTCTCGGGGGCATAGTTTTGGAGGCAGAATCTTATCTCGCGAAGAAGGGACTCCTGAGCTCGCCCGGACTCCGTTTAGTCCAGCTCATAACACCTGTGAGCCCCGAGACCTCGATGGAGAGAATACACAAGATCCAAGCCCTCCTCACTTCGGGGGAGGTGGAAGGTGTTGTTTTAGTGGGCTACAGCGGCGAGTCGCTCATGCCTACCATAGTCGTGTCTTCACGTGAAGCAGTAGATAAAGTGGCGGATGTAGTGAGCGGTAGAGTTGAGGGGCCTATCCTGATTGTCGTAGCACCACCGGTTCCTGGAGGTGTTTCTGTGGAGTGCTTGGACTGCGGTAGTAGTCTTACCGGTTCAATGTTGGCGGCCGTATTTGTGGTTATGGTGATGATAGCAACAGTAGCCGTATTCTACCTCTACGGCCGTAGACGGACATCTGCGGGGGGATAAGGGTTTGTAGGGGTCTTATCATGTTAACTGGTATTACCCTACACGGTAGTATAACAGGGCGGGAGGCTACAGTGCTTACCTCTTGACCTTTGGAAGGTGTACTAGGGGTGGTGGAGCCTGACCTTGGAGGCCTGCTAGGGCGTGGCCGTGAGGATCTGTCGTCAAAGCTTGAAGGCTTATACTCTAAGGCCTACCAGGTCGCTGGCGAGCTAGGCGTTATAGTCGGCCGGGTCACGAGGTATTGGAGTATTGAGGTCGGGCCTGGTAAGACCGTTAAGGTTGAGGTCGACCCTGAAGTATACTTTGGCAGGCCCTGGGAGAGCCCTGTCCACAGGGTGGGGGACTATCTTGTGGGGGTAGACCCTAAGAGCCTTAGGATCATACTTTTAAGGGTTAAGTCCGTGACGAGGGCCGACCTACTTGCTAGTATAGGTGTTGAGCCGCCCATTAGCAGGTATACCGGGAACATTGACCCGCTTGGGGCGGCGACTGTGACCATCTTGGAGGCGGAGCCCGTGGTCGAGGCCCCCTACGGTCTAGACAGCGAGCCAGTCCCCGCCGTGACAAGCCTGGAGCCCCAGAGCCCCGTAGCGGAGCCAAGGCCTGAGGTTCTCGAGAAGCTCCTAGGACTCCCAGGAGAGGGCTTACTGCTCGGCGTCCTAGCCGGCCCGTGGGGGCCTATGGCGGGCGGGATCCCTGTTAGGCTCCCGTACAAGGCGCTCCTCCAGCACACCCTAATAGTTGGGACTACTGGGAGCGGGAAGACTACGCTAATCAAGAACTCCATAGCCTCTCTGTACAGCGATAAGAGGAGCCCGGGCAGGCCTGTGGTTCTAGTCATAGACTTGAACGAGGACTACGTCCAGCTCCCCCTACCCGGGAACCCGCCCCCGGAGTGGGCTTCTAGGGCTTACAAGAGTGTCCGCCCACCGAGAGGGGCTGTGGTAGTGGTTCCTGTAACCCTCGAGATCCTCCGCTCAGTAAGCGGGGCCTGTGAGGGTCTAGGGGGCTTAATTAGCGATTATGCAGGGAGAGTCATCCGGCCGCTAGCTATGGGTGAAGGCTTGGAGGTTGAGGAGAGGAGTGGGAGCTTGCCCCGTGGCATCATTAGGGTGGGAGGAGTTGATACGTTCGAGATCATACCATACGCTATAAACACCACCCTCAGCAGGCCGGAGGAGCTCACAGGGCTCCTACCAGGCCTCACACTCCACGGCCGAGAACTGCTGAGGAGGTTGAGGGAGAAGTACAGGAAGACTATAGGATCATACCCTCCCCTCCCCCTAGTGGCAGCAGGCCTACTGGCATATGCTGTAACACTTAGGGGCGGTGGCAGGAGGGGGGAGAAGGATTCAGGAGAGGATCAGCCCCTAATGTCAGCGCTCGAGCTACTATCATACCACATCCTAGGAGGAGAGGATGTGGACTTAGCCAACACACGCCTCGAAGGGATCGACATAGCGAGCCATATGGACACCATCCTCGGGGTGCTTGAGAGGCTTATGCCCCATAGGGGGACTGTTGAGGCCCTCTACAGGAGGGTCTCAGGCCTTGTTGAGAGCGGCATAGTTGACATCATAGAGGTCTGCAGGGGAGAGACGAGGCTCTTAGGGGAGCCGAGGTGGGAGGATATCGTGAGCCTAGCCGCCGAGAGGGACTGGCCTATAGTTGTGGATCTCAAGCCTGCCAGCGAGTCTGGCATGGGAGGCTATGAGGGGCCTAGGGCGGCGGCATATAGGATGCTCCAGAGGCTTATCGCGTGGAAGCAGAGGGCCTACGCGGAGAGGAGGAAGACGCCCACACTCCTAGTCGTGCTGGACGAGGCCCACCAGTTCTTCCCCCAGGAGAAGGGCCCCCAAGAGGAGCAGGAGGCGAACAGGCAGGTGGCGGGGATGATAAGCAGGGTCGCTAGGCTCGGAAGGGCGAGGGGGATAGGACTGCTGTTCGCTACTCACAGCCCAAAGGATCTTCACGACATCATAATCCAGCTTGCAAACAATAAGATCCTCCTAAGGACTGAGCGGGGGCAGCTGGAGAGGCTTGATGTCCCAGGAGATCTCCGGGAGATGCTACCGAGAATGCCCGACAGAACCCTAGCGGTTATGAGCCACACTCTAAAGGGCGGCTACATACTCGTCGTGACCCCTCCACCAGTAGTTATGCACCATGACATAAGCGCGGCACTATGAGGGAGCATAGTGTTAGAAGTAGCGGATCGTGAAGTCCCTAAACTCCCCCTTATACTCCTCAAACTCGACCTGTAGCCCCTCAACACGGGCGAGCGGCGGCCCCCTCATGGCCCAGCATATGACCTTCTCCACAGCCTCCCTCTCACCCTCGAGCACTGCCTCGACAGTCCTTCCGTCGGGCAGGTTTCTAACCCAACCCTTCACCCCGTGCTGGGCTGCCACCCTTCTCATGTTAGCCCTGAAGAACACCCCCTGCACTACGCCCCAAACCTTTATGTGGGCCCTGATGAGCTCCCCCATGGCCTCTCACCCATGTTTTTAACCAAGATCTTAGGGCTTCTCGCATTTTATGCTCTCCCACGGTCTAGTTCAGGCTTAATTCCAACCCTCTGGGGCCTGCATGTTCTTCTTAAAGGTGCCATCTTTTAAGGGGCTCCGTGCATCTCTTTATTGGTGCATTAGGGTTCCCCGGGCCTGTGGGGTGATTATACTCTTGGCTAAAGAGAGCGAGGAGGCTAAGACGGTGGAGGAGGCGTTCAAGGACTATGCATCTAAGCCGTGGCTTAAGTCCTACGACCCTGGAGTGCCCAGTGAGATCGAAGTGCCGGAGCAGCCGCTCTACACCATACTCGAGGAGGCGGCGAGGAGGTTCCCCCGGAGGACTGCCCTGCACTTCTACGGGTACAATATGAGCTACCTCGAGCTACTGGAGAAGGCGGAGAAGTTTGCGGGCTACTTGAAGAGTAGGGGTATTGGGCCGGGAGACGTTGTAGCAATCTTCCTCCCAAACAGCCCGCAGTTCGCCATAGCCTATTACGGCACTCTAATGGCGGGTGCTACAGTCTCGCCTATGAACGTCCTCTACGGGCCCAGCCTCATACGCCACCAGCTCTCCGACAATAAGGCACGCATACTGGTCGCTATAGACATGTTCAAGGAGAAGGTTGAGACGGGTCTAACCGATAACGTGGAGGAGGTTCTATGGACAGGCATACAGGACTACCTCCCAGGGATTAAAGCCACCCTCTATAAGCTGAAGGTGAGGCCCCCCAAGATCGCGGAGGACTCGAAGAACAGGCTGTTTAAGAAGGTCGTTGAGAAGAGTAGACCCCTAAAGCATAGGCCCCCGATCGACCCGAAGAGGGATGTCGCAGCACTGATGTACACGGGCGGTACAACGGGCATCCCTAAGGGGGCTAGGCTAAGCCATTACAACCTCCTAGCAAACGTTATGCAAATAGATGCGTGGTACAAGAGGGGGGTCAAGGGTAAGGACATATTCATAGGAGCCCTACCATGGTTCCACATCTACGGCCAGACGGCCGTCTTGAATAGCGGAGTCTATAAGGTGGCCACAATAATAGTCTTCGCCCGCTGGGACACGGAGCAGGTTATGAAGGCTATACAGAAGTTCAAGGCAAACGTGTTCCACGGCGTGCCACTCATGTATATAGCTATCATTAACCACCCGAACGTTAAGAAGTTCGACCTGAGGAGCCTCGAAGTCTGTGTTAGCGGTGCAGCACCACTCCCAGTAGCGGTTAGGGAGCAGTTCGAGAAGATAACGGGAGCCAAGCTGAGAGAGGGCTACGGGCTGACTGAGACTAGCCCGGTAACTCATATCAACCCAATCCTCGGCGAGGCCAGGGCGGGGAGCATAGGGTTACCAGTCCCCAGCACTATCGCAGCCGTCGCCGACCCCAATGAGCCCGTAATCCTCCCTAAGGGGGAGGTGGGGGAGCTGGTGATTAGCGGCCCCCAGGTCATGCTGGGATACCATAACATGCCAGAGGAGAACGAGAAGGTGTTCTTCAAGTGCTGTGGTCTAAGGTGGGTTAGGACGGGGGACATTGCTAGGATGGACGATGACGGCTACTTCTACATTGTTGACAGGAAGAAGGACATAATCAAGTACAAGGGCTACAGCCTCTTCCCCAGAGAGATCGAGGAAGTACTCTACAAGCACCCCTGCGTCAAGGAGGCGGCAGTCATAGGGATCCCACACCCGGAGTACTTCGAAGTGCCAAAGGCCTTCATAGTCCTCAAGGATGAGTGTAAGGGTAAGGTGACAGAGGAGGAGATAAAGCAGTGGGCTAAGAAGGAGATAGGCGAGGTCAAGTACCCGAGGATAATAGAGTTCAGGGATGACCTGCCTAAGAGTGCTGTTGGGAAGATCCTACGGCGGGTATTGAGAGAAGAGGAGATCAAGAGGCTGAAGAGGGAGGGCAAACTCTAAACCCCTCCACGTCATCCGATAACCGGTTCTAGCGGGAGACGGGTTCCAGTAGACGTTTCCCGTGCTGTGAGCCAGTCGTAAGACAGATGCTCCCCCACACCTCTTATCCGCGTAGATATCCCTGCTATGTGCTGCACACATGTCCACCTATAGGCCGCTACATGACAGGGCCGGGGTCAAAGGAGCTAGGTCTTGAGAGGTCACGACCTACAGGCTAATGTCACAGCCATCGGCGGTGTATAGCTCGTAGGACACAACGTATTGCATCCTGTGAGGGTAAGGAGGAGCCCGCAGAGGACACCACCTCCTGAAGACCTGTTACTGGTAATTATAGCACACGCCCTACAATAAGCCTACCTGCCACAGGAGAGTTATGAACGGCTGACGTTCTGGTGTCTACTTTCTCCTAGAAGCTAGCACTCTTATTACCCTATATGCTCTCCTTCCCTCTTTAATACCGACTATAGCCCTCCCTGTTAGCCTCCTGGTGACCATGTCTACAGGGTCTCCACCCTCAACGAGCCTCTGTGCCAGGGGGCCTCGAACGTAGAGGATAACGCTCTCGTCAAAACCCTTCACAACGGCACGAACCGACAGTATGGGGGGCCTTTTCCTATATGTTATCGTCTCCACCCTCTCGATCTCTAATATTTCTGGCTTCATGCTCATTGTCTCCACCGTATCTAGTGGTAGACTTTAAGGATTGAAATATCCTACTCCTCCACACCTCTATACTGACGGGCTTAACACCATTACAGGACACCCATAAAACGTATGGTAATACTTTGTCTATCCCCCAACTGGTCTAAGACCCGGTTAAGATTTCCTGTGGGGGCAAATTGCTTGTAAGAGGAGAAGCGCTCACAGCTGAAGCAGGCTACGGGATAAAGGTTAGGCTCATCAAGTACACTGAAGACGGTGAGAGGCTGATAGCCGCTAGTGCAAGGCTAAGCCTGAGTAGGAAGCCGTTGGACAGCCTCCTATCAATGCCGGACGAGGAGGTTGAGACCTGGATAAGAGAGACCCTTGTCAGGGGCCACTTCAGCCCCTGGGAGCATAGCAGTTATACTTGGATTGTTGAGGGCTGCACCCGGGTATGCAGCCATCAGCTCGTTAGGCACCGTATAGCCAGCTACACCCAGCAGAGTATGAGGTATACGGAAGGTGTCCTCCGAGATGCCGCCTTAAAGGCCGCTGGCATACTGGGCTTAGAATGCCCCCTCAAGCCTGGAAAGACTCAGGTGTCGATGAGGAGGGCTTTCAGGTGCTACTATGAGGCCCTCTCCCGCGGGGCGTTGGAGCTTACCGGTGAGGAGCTATATGATCTCATGTGGGGCGCGTTCCTCATACCCTACCGGAGGGGGAGCGAGGAGGCTAGTGCGGCCGCCCTGCAGGCGACAGCGTCAGCCGCCCTCTACTATAAGCTTCTCTCAAACGGCATCTCGAAGGAGGACGCCCGCTTCGTCCTACCATTAATGGTGAGGACTAGGATTATAGTGACGATGAACGCCCGGGAGCTCATACAGAGCTTCCTACCCCTACGACTATGCACCAGGGCTCAGTGGGAGATCCGTAGGGTCGCATGGGCCCTACTCAGCGTCCTAAATAGTGTACACCCAAGACTATTCAGGTATGCTGGGCCGAGGTGCGTTCTCCAGGAGAACCTCCAGAGGGGGAGACCTGCGACGCTTAAGGAGCTCATTGAGGGGGAGGAGGAGTTCACAATAAACTACTGCCCCGAGAGGATCCCCAGGCGGGGGATCCGTGGATGCCTATTGAGTGCTTTCCGTACCCTTGAAAGACGCTAGTGGGGGCTCCTGTGGAGGCCCCCGGTAACAGGGATTATTGCACCGGTCACGTACGAGGCCTTAGGGCTGGCGAGGAAGGCCACAACCCACCCTATATCTAGGGGGCGTCCCAGCCTGCCAAGAGGTACGCTCTCCGCCATTTCCCTGAGCACTTCCTCCTCACTCTTCCCCAGCGCCTCTGCCCTGCTCCTCGCAATCCCCCTCAGCCTGTCAGTTAATATGAGTCCTGGGACGACAGCGTTAACCCTGATCCCCTTCCCAGCTAGCTGTCTCGCAAGTAGAACGGTCAGGTTGTGGAGTCCCGGTCTTAGGACACTACTAGTCGCTATATCCTCCATTGGCTCCCAGGCTGCTATGCTCGTGACGAATGCTATGCTCGGGTTGCTACTCTTTTCTAGGAACGGTACCGCCTCGTCAACAGCCTCCACGGGGGCCTCTACGAGGAGCCTATAGCTCAGCCTCCAATCGCTCCACTCGAGCTCCCCGATCCTCCCCCTCGGTGGAGGAGGCGGTACGTACACTAAGCTATCTAGGCCCCCCATATGCTTGGCAGCCTCCCGTACGAGTCTGGCCGCCTCACCCTCGGCTGACAGGTCGGCCGCAACACCATAAGCCCTGCCCGTGGGCAGTTTCTCTACGGCCTTTTTCACAGTCTCTTCTTCCCTACCGTTCACAGTCACTATCGCCCCGCAAATAGAGAGGGCCCTGGCAATACCAAATCCTATCCCACGTGTCGAGGAGGTTACTAACGTGCGCACCCCTTCAAGCTCGAGACCACATCCCTCCCCCAAACCTATCCCCAAATGTAGGATTAAGTCTACCCCCACTAATCTATTAGTGGGGGCGGGGATGGCGAGCCATGAGGGGCGAGCCCCAGTCGGGGGATGAGCTTGCTGAGCTACGCCGACCCGCCTCTCAGAATATCATGAACGGGAAACAGGAGTATACTGTATCTATAAGCGGAGTTCATAGTAGGTAATGGTTTTATAGGAGTGGTGGAGGCTAACTTTAACATTCTATATCTCCCTAGGAGAAAAGGGGTTTAAGATTAGTGGGTGCCATACCATAATTTTACCGCCTGCTAGGGTGTACCTGTAGCGATATACTCTGGCCACACTATGTACTCGTTCAGTTTACCACCCTCTTCGTTGAAGTACAGTATCACAGGCGGGTGGTCGTATTGGGCCCCATGGACGCCTGCGGGGTGGTACGAGCTGCCCTCGAAGCCTACAGGGCCGTAGATCGTCATTATCCTACTGTTTATTATGGCTTTTGACAGTACTATGCCGGCTAGCGCGCCTCTACTCTGCTTCACGCCCCTCTCTATTAATAGGCCCGCCTGGAAGCCCACCGCTGCCGCCTCGCTCGGCATATCACCATATGTGTTGTAGTATAGCCTTACGAAGTCCTCCACTGTTATGTTCCCGAACCACTCGTACCCTAGGTTTGCGGCGAGGAATGGTCCGTAGTCTACTGTATGGTACCAGTAGGTGACTATCATGACATTATCTAGGGCTGTCCCAAGCCTTTCTCTGAATGTGCTGACATCCGGGTCTTGGACAAACACTATAGCGTACTTCATGCTCGGTATTCCGACGGCCTTAATACTCTCAACAGCCTTTATTGCCGCCTCCTGTGTGTCTGCGACGACAGCTACAACGTCCGGGTTGGTGTTCGACTTCAGTATCTTCTGAACGGCGTCCGTCGAGTTATCAGTCGTATACGGTACGGATATGCCAATCGTTATGTTGTACTGTTTGAGGACATCGCTCAGCCTTGATGCGAGCATTGAGGCGTGGCCACGGCCGCTCAGCTCGTACATAATATCCAGCGTCTTCACTCTTATACCGTAGTAGTCGAACATGTCGCCTACCTCGAACGCTAGCCTGGCCATTGGTGTCACGATCTGTATGGTTGAGTTGGTGAGGTTAGCCTGAACCTTCACGTCGGTGAAGTCCCTGTCCATGTAGGTTAACAGTAGGGGGACATCGCTGCCCAACGCACTGGCCTTGGAGAGCATGAACATTGACTCCTTGTTTCCGGGGGGTAGTACTACACCCACGAGCCTCTCTGTTAGGCTCTTATTCGTCAGTAGCCCTCCTATGTAGGAGAACAGTGAGGCCTTATCCCTCTGTACTGGCTGGCACAGGAGCACTACCTGAGCCCTGCCAGTTGCTACTGGAAGCCCTCCCCTGTCATTCGTAATATTCGCCCATAGTTTGAGGCCTTTCACCACGTCCTGGCTGATCTTGGCGAGCTCCGACTTATCGTTATAGTATGCACATGCTACATAGACTTTGGTGTTTGGCTGCTCCCCGACGGAGTACGAGTAGTTCGATATAAGGTAGTATGAGGCCCCGAAGCTTATAATGACGAGTATGACGACGATAGCTGCCACAAGCATCTTAGATGATAACCCTTCTGCGGCCAACCCGGAATCACCCTACTCCCATGCCGAAGGGTTTCCCTGTATTCCCCGTATTCCTCTATTATGCCCAACCTCGTTTTTAAGCTTTGGAGAGTCTCCGTCTCACCGCATGTGTCCCCAATCGGTGGGTCTGGGTGGCGCATTCCGCGGTGGCTGGTTTCTTCCTCGCCCTGGTGACCCATATCTTCCCCCTCACACCGGTTAACTTCATGATCATCTTCAGCGTCTTTAGGTCGCTCTCCACCCTATCCCTGGTTGTTATTGTGTAGAGTGTAGGGCCCCAGCTGCTCTGGGCTAATATGATGCCGTCCCTCCTCGCCTCATCAGCAAGGGTTGCGATGTCCCTCCTGTAGGTTCCACCCTGGTGTTTGGAGAAGTACTTGCCTGTCGCCGTCTGCACCATGCTGAGACCGTCTAGGAACATGTCAACGTCCCCCAGGGCTAATGCCCTTAGCATCCGATACGTACCCCTCTCCATAATGCCTAGAACATCATCTCCTGCCGGGGGCATGTTGTCTAGGATTGAGTCCTCTATCCGGCCTTCGGGGAGCCCCCTGCCGGCCTCCGGGAGGATGACTATGAACATCCAGTCGTCCGGCAGCGGTGCCCTATACATTGGAACGGGTATTCCGCTCTTCTTACCCGCCTCTACAATAAAGCCTCCGTAGAGGAAGAGTAGAGTGCCAACGCCGCTCACCCTCCCCCTGCCGGCCTGAACCGCTGCTCTTAGAAGGGTCTCCTCCCCCGGCTTTCCACCCTGTTTGAGTATCATGGCTGCGAGGATTGAGGATAGCACCGTCTGGGTGGTGCTGCCTAGGCCTACGTGGCGTGGTATGCTCTCGACCACCCTTATCCTGACACCGCTGACTCCGAGAGACTTTATGGCCCGCTCGACTGTCCCCGCAACCCTGGGATCGGCGTCGACCTCCACGGACTCTTCTCGTGCAGGGCCTGCTTCAACGATGGTTCGTGGCTCCTGTATGTAGAAGCCCAGTCCTGCCCACTCCCTGGAGGAGGAGGGGACTCTATGGAAACCGCCATGCAGTCGGGCCCCAGCCTCTACACGCACGGTATTACACGGGTATGATCCCACCGCTGTCACTCCCGTTCACCGATCGTTCCCGGTTACTGGCGGTTAAACGTTTCGGCCGATGTTTAGGACATAGTCTTATCCGTCGCATCACACCCCTATCGGTGTGCGGCTTATCCCTCTTAAGCGGTATGTTATATAAGTGTTTCGCCCCGGGGTGTGTGACCTGTGAAGCTGGTCACGGTGAAGATGCCGGAGATCTATGTGAAGGGGATCGAGGAGCTCGTGAAGGCCCGGAGGTATAGTAGCAGGAGCGAGGTGATCAGGATAGCCGTTAGGGAACTACTGAAGAGGGAGCTGTGGGGCACCGAGTACACGGTATTCCCAGAGCCCCTCCAAGCGCCTGCAGCGCCCGCTCCTGCCTATAGGCCGAACGTGCTTAAGGGGGTGGGGTTAGGCCAGCCGGTCGAGGACGACGAGATAGACGGTGTTGAGGAGATCGACCTGGGGGTCGCCTAGGCTACTCCCCGTAAAGGCTTGCCCTCAACTTTCTGACTATAAGCTCGTATATCCTGTCCCCCGGTAGGAGCCTCCTATAGCTGAACGGGGGCATCCACCCAGGTATTATCCTCCTAATCTCATCGAGAGTCACAGGCCTGGGGTAGAGTAAGGGGTTAACGACCTCTAGGGCCATAGCCCTTTTTCCACCTCTTAGATATGCCCATGCGTCGTCCCCGATCCCTGTTCCGGGCTTCCTAACCGTGGCCCAGACCCTTTCCGGTGTCGCTACTATAACCCTACCGACCCTGAACTCGCCGACTATACTCCTCACCTTTCCACTACTGTATACTACTATGATTGCGCCCTCCTCTATGGGTTTAGTGCCTGATAGCTTTCTCAGTTCGTACCGTTTAACGCCCGCGAAGATCGCCCTAGCGTACTGGGGCCTTATGCTCATGAGGTAGACTGGCTCCATCATTGGCTCGAGGAGTGGTATTTCCTCTCCTTTTCTCTCTTGCCTCCTCATACTCGTAGTGCACCCCGGCTTGTTTTTAGGATGTAGAGGTTATATTGCATTGGAGTGCTAGACTATAATCGTGAGCTCCTGTATCTCATCGGGTTTCATCTTCAACAGGACACCGGTGAGGATAGTGGTCACGTCCATATACTCGGCCTTAGCAAGTATCATGGCGGCCAACACGAGGGTGGGCGTGAAGGGGTAGCCCGAGTAGGCTGCATTCGCCCTCCTATACGCCTCCCTCCACGCCCTTCTCCTCGCGGCCTCAAGCTCCACCTCGAAACCCTGCTTCGCCTCTAGCCTGAGGCGTGGTAGTAACTCTCTAAGAGAGCTTAGAACCTCCTGCGGGCCCGGCTCCCTCTCGTATACCTGCCTGAGGTCATCCCATGTTGCCCCGCATACGTTTAGGTCTCTCATGATCCTGTCCATTATCCTCAGGGGTATCCTTAGGGCTTTCCCGTTGACCATTGTCGAGGCTATCTTGTACTCGAGCACTGGGCAGAGGAGGGCTTCGGCCTCCCTCCTCTTCCTCCTCGGCAGCGCTGCTATCGCGTTAGTGTACTCCTGCAGGCTGGCCGGGGCTGAGTACCAGGTGAATACTTCAGCAGTCTTCATCTCCTGGGCTATCCTATTGATCTGGCGTGCATAGGACTTGAACCAGCTCCTGTCCAGGGCCTCGAGGAGCCTCTGCATGCTAACGAGTGCCTCCGGATCCTTCCTGATCCTGCCCGTTAGAGTCCCCTCGATTGAAGCCGTGGGGAGTAGCGGTAGGTGGGTGCCCGTGTATATGCTCCTCATTATGGCCAGGAGATCCTTGATCTCGTCCTCCCTTAGGAATGCGAGGACAAGCTGCTGGTCTCCTTCTGGGAGGACTTTGAGGATCCTCTGGGCTCTGCCGAAATATGCCTTAAGGGCTATCGTCTGGATTGTGCTGGGCATAGTGGCGCTAGATACCTCACTATAAGGTGTGTCCCTTAGGAGGGCTGAGGCGTCGTCGAGGGAGGGGCTTAAGCTCAGCTCCCGGAGTTGCTCGTGGGTTAGGAGGCTCGCTTTCAGGGTTCTGAGTTTTGGGACTGTCTTAGCATACCTTCCGGGGCCGGGCACCCTGGCTACACCTCTGAGAGGATCCTCGTTATCTCGTCTAGTATGGTCTTGACAGCCTCTTCCATGTGTAGCTCGGCGTTCACCCTTACATCCCTAAGCCTCTCATCCTTCTCCAGCGCGTACCTCTTCTTAAGCTCCTCCGACTTCTCCTTGACTGTACGGTCTAGGTCTTCGACGAGCTCTTTGAGGAGGATCTTGACGTCGTTCTCCAGCTCTAGGGCTAGGGAGTCGGCTCTTCTAATGAGCTCCCCCGCCTTACTCTTGGCCCCGTCGGAGAGTCTCACCATGTCATCGTCCAGTTTAAGGACTGCCTTTGTCAGCCTGTCCAGAGGGCTCTCTCCCGGCACCATCTTCACCCTCCTCAACGGTTGCGCCTCCGCCCGGCTTAAATGTGTGCTGAGCCTCCTCGCCTAGGAGCTCCGCCAGTCTCACGCCTACTCTGCCCTTCTCCTCTACTCCCAGGTAGTGTTGGGTGAGCTTCTTCACAGTCTCCTTCAACGTTGTCATGACCTTGTACTCCCTCACCCCTAGCTCCTGGGCCACCTCAGTCCAGCTCTTGCCCTGGAGGACTTTCGCGACTAGGATGTGCCTCTCTATTCGTGTGAGGCTGGGCCTCTTCTCGGGAGGGTGCATCCAATAAGTTCTGGCCATCTCAACTATGAGGTCGTTAGCGCTCTCATACGTCATTGGCCCCCAGTTATAGATCCATGCCCTATCCCTGAGTATGGGGGTGGATCTGGGCTTGTAGTCAGAGTCGATCCCGGGAGGGGGCTGGTCTAGCATTTGCATTGCTATGTCCGTCTCGAGATCCCTGTAGGTGTCGTAGAGGCTGTTGAGGAGCTTCCACTTAAACTCCACACTGCTAACCTTTACCGCCTTCTCGGCGGTCTCGCTATTAGGCTTCAGTACGAGTATCGTGTATTCCCCGCTCACCGGGTTCCGGTCAGGGCTTATGTGGAGTACCACGAACCCGTTCCTCCTCCAGAAGCGGAGTAGCTTCTCGTTAACCCCGAAACCGCTCCCGAGCCAGTCCAGGCCCCTCTCCTGAACCTCCTTGTATAGCTCCTGTAGGAGCCTGCTCCCGAGCCCCCTGCTCTGGGCCTCTGGGTGTGTCGCTATTCTTACGACCCTCCACCCCCTCATGTAGCCATACTCTATTATCCTCAGGTGCTTTAGGAGCCTGTCGGGGATTATGTTGCCCGCTATCTTCTCTCCCCGGAGGAGCCTGTCGATGAGCTCGTCCCCCAGACCCCCCTCCTCTGCGATCTGTGCAGCGCTGACTATCTTGCCCTTCGTGAGTGTTCTGAGGGCCCTTATCTTGTGGTGTGGGGCGTCTGCGAGCATGCCGAGGTCGTCTGGCTCGTTCCTATAGTGGGCTAGGACGTATATCCCGAACAGCTGTCTAAGCGTCTCCTCCCCCTCGGGGCTGAAGAGCCATTCTGGGTCGAGTACTAGGTATTCGACCCTCCCCCTCCTTATGTCCTCGTAGTCCTCGTCGTCGAGCTGGGCGGGCTCAGCGTCTAGGAGGAGGGCGTCGAACAGCCACTCCTCTACGGGGTCACCCTTAGAGTATCTTATGGGCTCGTCCATGGTAACATGGCGAAGGCTTGTGTTCGGGTCAGCCTTAACTGCCTGGAGGAACCTTATGTTAAACCCCCTACCGGCGCCCTCGTAGCCGTGTATTGTTGCAGCGAATACGATCCTCCTATGGGCCTTCCAGATCTTATGGAGGAGTGGGACGTGTATCCCGCTGGCCTCGTCTACCGCCACTATATCGCCGCTCAACTTAGGTATCTGAACAGGCTCCCAGTACTCGAGGCTGAACTTCTCCCCCTGGATCTCGAGTATGCGCGACCCCCTCTTGATAGCCCTAGGCTTCAGGCCGGCGGCCTCGGCCGCCTTGTAGGCGAGCTCCATTAGGCTCTGCACGTTGCTTAGGCTCGGCGCTGTCACTAGGATCCTGACCCTGTTTTTGACCTTCCCCAGAGTCTTGGCTAGGCCTATGAGCCCGATCCCCACAGCACAGCTCTTACCCCTCCCCCTATCAGCGGTGACGACCATGACCTTCTTCTTACCCTTAGGCGGCCTCTCGTAGAACCACTCCATCTCCTTTATCACGCGTACCTGGTCGTTTGTTAGGGCTAGGCGGTAGACCTCCTCGGGGAAAAGCCTCTTCTCGGGGATCTTTATCTTCCTCGCCTTCTTACCCGGGGCCGTCTTAAGGGGCTCGCCGCTGAGGAGCTGGTTCTTGTCGGAGTCGAAGATGAATATGTTGGTCTTATGCTCTAGGAGCTTCCTCTTGAACCACCTTATGAACACGTGCCTTGGCTCGTCGAAGCCCGGGACGAGTAGGTTCTGCTTGAAGATGGTCATCCAAGTGTCCCACTCCTCCCACGGTGGGGTCTGGAGTATTATGAGGCCCCCTCCCTCAACAACCCCAACAAGCCGGCCCACGTCGTTAGGCTTGAGGTCGTTTGTCAGGTCTAGGACAAGTGCCTGGAACGTTGTCCCCAGGTACTTCTCGCTCTCCTCGTACCTAGCGGTCGTCTGCTGGAGTAGGCCGGCCTTCTCCTTTACCGCCCTCTTAACTATCTCCTTCCTGAGCCTAGCATCGTCGAACTCGTCGTGGAACATGTAGAGGAGGTTGAGGGGCCGCCTCTCCGCTATCTTCCTATACCTCTTCTCATAGTAGAGCAGCGCCCTCGCAGTGATAGCACCGACCCTCCTCGGGTCGCCGCCACTGACCACGAACATTACCCTGTACCGGGCGGGTATGCTTGTTTTCAGGGCACGGCCAATCCTCTTAATAGCCCTGAGCGCCGGGTTGCCGGCGACCTTCTCAAGCTTCCTTATGACCTCCAAGGCCTCCTGCTCGATCTCCTCCCTCGACCTCAACACCTACCACCCTCCAACAGCATGCGGCGGCCCCTCGGAGCACCTGACAGTCCTACGCCCCCCAAACACCTCCAATGGTGAAGGCGGCCCGGGGGAAAATATTGTACCCCTCCACACCCAACCACAGGGGACAACGAGGTGGAGGAGAGAATAGAAGAAGGAGACCCAGTAAAGCTCATAGCCATAGTGGGGGAGAGGAGAAGGGAATACCACATAAGGGCATGGAAGGCGGGCATGTACAGCACAATAGCCGGGCCAGTAGCAGGCAGGCAAATAGTCGGCTCAACCTATGGCACAAGAATAGACACTGTCAGGGGCCAAGTCTACCTGGTAAAACCCACATGGATCGAAGTGCTCCAACACCACGCCAGGAGGAAGACCCAAGTCATATACCCCAAAGACAGCGGCTACATAGCCCTAAGGGCCGGAATCAAACACGGCTACACAGTGCTGGAGGCGGGGATCGGGAGCGGGTTCCTCTCCGCAGTACTCCTAGCAATACTATGCCCTGACGGCAGGCTCATAGCCTATGAGACTAGAAAGGAGCACGCCCAAGCAGCGAGGAGGAACATAGAGCTAACAGGCCACAGCAACTGTCTAGAGCTGAGGATAGGAGACGTGGGGGGAGCCAGAGACCTCCCACCACTAGACGCCATAATACTAGACCTCCCAGACCCCTGGACTGTGCTCGGAAACCTCCACCCACACCTCAAACCGGGGAGACCAGCAATAGTATTCGTACCAACAGCAAACCAGATAATAAAACTCCTCCAAAACCTCCCCAGCGGGTGGCTCATTGAGTCAATAGAGGAGATTATCAAAAGGGAGTGGGAGCCAAACCCCGAAGCCCTAAGACCCAGCCCACGGATGATAGGACACACGGGCTACATAATAACCCTTAGGAGAACTACCGTAACAGAATAGAGCCTCCCCATTCCCTATACACGAACAAGATGAGACCGGGAGGCAAGACAATGCCCAAAGAGCATGGTCGCAAAACGAGAAAGCACTAACACTTATAATATTAATATACGGAATACATAATCTATAATCCCCAAGGCCGGATCCTAGAACTAAGGAAGCCTGGGCTCACACCCGAAGACGTTGTAGCCCTCAAGTCCTTAGGGATCCTCGAAGGGTCATGGATAAGGAATGTCGTGGTAGCCGGTTACGTCGCAATCCTACTGGGGGCGGGCTAGGAGAAGCGACTATATCGACTTCATAATAGAGCCGATAAGCTTGAAGCTCTTCAAAGAACTATGCGAGAAAGCGGGGGAAGCTGGGTTCGAACTTTTACAGGGTGACATAAGGAGTAATGACGCAATAACGAAATCATACCGCGATTACCCCGCCAGCGGTTATAGTGTAAGGTTTATCCTAGGTGATCTCGTAGTCCCAAGTATAGAGCTTAAAACCGCTCACACGACATTACACAGATATAGCCTAAACAATAGCATAATAGTGATAGTTAACAATATATATAGGACTAGGATTTCCCGCCAGAGCTACAAATAGCCTACAAGCTAAGCCTCAGTTCACCAAAAGACATTGGAGACGCCGTATTCCAGAGTTAGAGAGTTCCGAGGAAAAGTATTAGGTAGTGGTGAAGCATCTTGGAAGGGTCGAGATAGACTTGGCACTACTTGTGAAGAGGTGCCTTTAGAATCGGCTGCTAGCCCAAATTTAACTACATAGTTCTCCAACGCCCGATATGTTGGGCGGTTAGACGGGATTAGTCTGGCTTCTTCTTTCTCACTAGAGATGATATCTCCTTTACGAGTTTCTCAATTCTCTTCTTGGCTGTTAAGACATCCTTCTCAGCACACCAGCCCTCATAGAAACAAACATGCATTCCAGTAGCACTCATCCACGAATCATGAACCCATTCGCCTAGCTCTTCTTCAAGCCTCCTCTTGTACTCCCACAGCTCCCCATGGCTAGATAATCTCTTGCCCTCCCTCAGGTAGGCGTAGGCTTTGATTGCTAGGGCTGCTGCACCCCAGAGCTTCTCCGCCGCTTGCCGGACATTACCCTTCCCCAGTTCCTTCCGGGCCTCCTCCAGGAGATCCTCGGCGGCCTCAACGTACTCCAGGGCTTTATCCTGGGGGTCGAGGCCTTGGCTCAGTAGCTCCACGAGGTACTCCTCAACGCTAACACCAGATTTCTCAGCCTCCTCCCTAACCCGCCTCGCCAGGCGGCCCCGGATAAGTAGAGTCTCCGACAACCCTAGAACCCCTGAGATTAAAGCATTAACTCCACCGCTAAAAAGAATCGCTACCGCGGCAGGCAGGAAACACCTATACGACCTGATACCGTGGAAACGTAGCTCGGGGGTTCACCGAGTAGATGAGGGGGAGCCGGGGCTGGAAGATCCTCGTTATTATGTTTTGTGGGAGCGTTGGATCGCTCTCTACATAATCTTATTAATATAATTGATAAGGAGAACGGCCTTGACTCCGACCTTTCCCAGGGGGCCCAAACAGTAAAGCGTTAACCCCCCGGTTAACACCCGGGGAAACGCACGGCCACCACCTAAGAACGGCGACAAAGGGGGAAAAGGGAAACGGCGAAGGCCGGTCTAGGGGGAGTGCTCAGACAGCTTCTCCAATATAACGTCTATGCTCCTCCACCTCTCCTCCTTCCTCTTCCTCAGGCACCGCATAACTATATCATCCAGCCACCCTGGAACCTCAGGGTTGAGCCTGCTAGGAGGCGGGGGCTCCTCAGTGATAATCTTATAGAGTATCCCCGCCAGGTTATCGGCCTGGAATGGCGGCCGCCCGGTGAGCATCTCGTAGAGTAGGGCTCCGTACTGCCATATGTCAGTCCTCCAGTCCGGCTCCCCAAATTTGGAGTGATCCACCTGCTCCGGAGCAGCGTATAATGGGGTGCCTTTGAAGCCTGGGCCGCTCACTGTGGCTTTGATTAGTACTTTTGCGAGGCCGAAGTCCGTGAGCTTAGCGTTGCCCTCCCCGTCGAACAGTATGTTCTCCGGTTTAATGTCGCGGTGCACGACTCCCATGTGGTGGGCGTAGCTCAACGCCTCCCCCACGTCCTTAGCCACCTTCAAGGCCTCTTGGAGGCTCAGCCTCCCCCTCCTAGCCAGAAGCTCCCTGAGGCTCCCTCCCTCCATATACTCCATAGCGATATAGGGGAACGGCTTAACCCCGTAGTCCAGAACTCTAACAATATTAGGATGAACCAGCCGGCTCCAGGTCTCAGCCTCCCCTTTAAACTCCTTAAGCAGCCTCCTACTCAGGGTGGCTCCAGGCTCAACTGACGGTATTTTCAGGGCCACCTTCTCCCCAGTATCCTCCTTTACCGCCAAGTACACCCTACTGTGGCCTCCAGCCCCGATCCGCTTTATAATCCTGTATCCACTAATGTTGGGGGCCGCCTCACCTTGTCCTCGCACCTCAGGGTGCGGCTTCGGCCTCTCCTCCGGCTTAGGCTCTAAACCAAGTTCTAGCGGTGTCCGGGCTTTCGAGGGCTCCTCTCCCTTCGTCCCCACAGCCTTCTTTCTCCTCACCGCAACTATCATGGCTAAGGCTAAACCTCCTAGAGCCGCTAAGGGTATGAGCTGGGTTAGAGGGAGGCCCACACCGGTCTCGGAGCCAACCGCTCCTCTCCTGGCCGGGCTGGCATTTTCCCCTGTGCCGGGCTGTTGTTCGCCAGTCTCTTGTTGCTGTGGAAGCGGTATGGCTATCGCCCTCGGGGCCTCTAGGCTTAGGGTTACGATTGTAGTGTTCAGTAGGTTACCGTTGGAGTCGTATGCTTTAACTGTGTATTGTCCCGGGGGAGCGTATACTGTTAGGGGCTCCCCGCCGCTCACGTTGAATCCCCTCGACCCACCGGGCCACTCCACCACGACCCAGCCATCGACTGGCTGCCTGATGACGAGCGTGGCAAGCCTAGAGAGGAAGTCCTCCTCCGTGAAGGTTAGCTCGTAGCTCCCGCCCGCTTCCAAGCTAATACTCCTAGAGAGGGCTCCGCCGCGGAAATAGGCCTCCATGCCGCCTACAACATTGCCCGGCAGGTTCAGGGGCACGGGGGTAACGTTATACTCGCCTGGGGCAGCCCAAACAGTTAGGCTACCATTATCTACTCTAACCTCCTCCCGGCCACCCTCCCAACTGATCACTAGAACACCCTTAACACCTCCTAGGTTAAAGTCTAGCCTGCCTAGCACTTCATCATACCCTGGAATAGATACGGTTTCCTGGCCGCCGGGGGAGAGGGAGATGCTACCGCTCCACTCCAGCGCTCCAAGGCCCCCCACGTAGTGCCGAGGCCGCTGGAGCCTAGCCCTGACGGCCACGTCTCCGGGGGCCGCGTAGAAGCTCCGAGCCTCGCCCGGTGAAAGGGACACTTCCCCGCTCCACCTACCAGGCCACGATAGAGTGAGGCTAACCCCCGCTCCACCAGCCTTCAGGGTTAGCCTAGCCAGTAAATCATCATAGCCAGGGAGCACAACGGTCTCGTTCCCACCCGCCTTAACGCTAACGTTCAAAGCCCATCGTAGGGCCGTTTCAGGGCCAAGATAGCTTGGAGGCTTAGGTAGGCTAATAGTGAAGCTGTAACTCCCGGGGGCAGCCCACAGGGTCATATTATTGCCGGGGCTGAGCGTGGCCCTCCAACTTCCACCGCTCCACGATAGTGTGACATTAGCCCCAACTACGTCGTTAGCTTGGAGGGTAAGGCTCCCCAGGAGATCCCGATAGCATGGTAGAGTGAGGATCTCAACCCTCCCAGGCTCCACGCTAACCTGATACTCCCCGCGGAGCCCGCTCTCAGGGCCCACATAGTTCGAAGGCCTAGGCAGAACCACCTCCACAGTATAACTCCCAGGAGCCGCCCAAAGCACCATCTCTTCGCTAGCTTCAAGGTATAGGCTCGTGCTACCGTTAATCCACTGAACAGATAGATTTGCAGGCGTGTCGGCTGTCTGTATTATTAGTCTTCCAAGGAGCTCATTGTAGCCTGGGAGCTCAAAAGTTCTATTCTCTCCAGGGTCGAGGTCTAGGCTAAACGTGCCCACCAGGCCACTCAAGGAACCGATATAGTCCTGGGGCTCAACAAGCTCTACTGTAACATTATATCTCCCTGGAGTAGCTAAGAGACTAATGTTCTCTCCCTGATTGAGGCTTATCGACCAGCTACCATTGCTCCACGTTATTGTTATATTCGCTCCTGCTTGGCTGGAGGCTTTTATATTTAGTGAGGCTAGCTGGCTTGAAATATTTCTGACTACCTGTTTTATTGAGTCTGTGAGGTTAATTAGTTGAAGGCTTACCACACCTATTGTTAAGGTGGTTGAATGGCTCGACCCTATTGTAGGGATTATTGTTATCGTTATGTTATGCATGCCCGGAGAAGCATATACATATTGTATAGAATTATTCAATGTTACTAGTAGAGTACTATTATCTCGAGGATCATGAAACGTCAGAGTTATATTTATATTAGGAGATAACTGTATCGCACTCAATGAGGGAATACGAAAAACACCTGTACCTGCCGCACCGCCAAACTCGTATACCTTATTACTACCGGTTCCAACTGCAATTTGATTATTCATCGGGTTCCATGAAACGCTCCAAACGCGATCTCCTAAATCATCGCTCGCCCATAAAATATTGCCGCCACTCATATCTAAGACATAAACTCTATTATTCCGTGTTCCCGCAACTACTAGTGAGCCGTCAGAACTAAGTGAGATGCTATAAATGTCTCCACCTAGGTCTTCGCTTAACCAAATTATCCGGCCAGTATATGCATCCAGAAGAACAATTTTATTGGCATCTCCTCCCGCAACTATTTTACTTCCGTCAGGAGTCCAGGCTATACTCCTTATAATTGCTCCGAAAATATCGTTCTCCCATACTACAATTCCATATTCTGCGTCAAAAACCACCACCTTACCATTTCCCGTTCCAGCGGCTAGCATGCTTCCGTTAGGACTCCAAGCCAAGCTTTCCACATCTATTATACCGCCCAGATCATCGCTCACCCATTTTAATGCTCCTGAAGTTGCATTAAAAACATAAACTTTATTGGAGGTAGTCCCTGTTGCAATCTTGCTACCGTCTGGACTCCATACAACACTATACACGTAGCCCCCTAAGTTATCGGATTGCCAGAGAATTTCGCCATTATCACCATCAAATACTATTACTCTTTTACCACTAGGATAGCCTGTACCTATTGCTACTCTCCCGCCATCTGGGCTCCAGGAAACGCACTCAACGTCCCCTCCCAGTGAGTCGCTTCTCCATAGCTCCTGGCCATTCGAAGCATTCAATATAATTAATCTATCACTCATTGTTCCTACCGCAACCTTACTGCCGTCAGGACTCCATGCCAGACCTTTCCTGTCCTGAACTCCTCCACCTAGGTCTGAGCTTTCCCAAATTACCATACCATTATTTGCATCAATCACGAAAACTTTGTGACTTTCCCATGTACCTGCCGCAACCTTGCTACCATCGGGACTCCACGCAACACTTAGCACCTCTCCTCCCAGATCCGGAGATAACCATGCAATAACCAGTGTCTGGGGAGGCTGTCGCACATAGATAGAATGTGTCATAATATTTAATATAATTGATATTAATATAATCAATATAACTAATTGTAACATTATATTTTTAATATATATTAACTTGGAAGGAACAAATCTGTCCATCCCTTCCCCCTCTCAACCCAATTTATCACATTCTAACTCGCTTTCGATATAAATTCTTAGACGTCTGAAACATAATTTTTATAAGATTCTTTTTATATCATTAATATATTGTTTTATTGCACTTTTGATTGTTTCTTGTAGGTTTGCGTATTGTTTTGTGAATGGTGGTGGGTTTGGTGTTATTCCTAGGAGGTCGTGTAACACTAATACCTGGCCGTCGCAGTGGGGGCCTGCTCCTATGCATATTGTGGGGATCTCTAGTTTCCCGGTTATCTTCTTGGCTACGTCGGGGTTTGTGTATTCTATTACTATTGCGAACGCCCCCGCCTCTTGGAGGGCTAGGGCGTCTTGAATGAGCTGTCTCTCCTGCTGGGGTGTTTTCCCTTGTTGTTTGTACCCCCCTATTCTTAGGTGCCTCTGTGGGGTTAGGCCTATGTGGCCCATTACTGGGATCCCTGCTTGTACTATTGCTTTCACCCTGTCTGTGTACTCGGTTCCTCCTTCTAGTTTCACCGCCTCTGCTCCTGCCCTTGCTAGTTGTATTGCGCTGATTACTGCGTCCCTGGTGCTGGGCTCGTATGTCCCTATGGGCATGTCTGTCACGATTAGGGCTCTTGGCTTGGCGTTCGCCACCGCCTGGGTGTGCCTGATCATGTCTTGGAGTGTTACTTGGAGTGTTGTGGGGTATCCGTATATGACCATCCCTAGGCTGTCCCCCACTAGGATCGCGTCTATGCCTGCTTCGTCCGCTAGTCTTGCTTGGTGGTATGTGTATGCTGTGACCATTGCGATCTTCTCTCGGCCTTTCATCTTCATTATTCGTCTTGCCGTCATCTTCTTGCGCTTCTCCTGCACCTGTGGCCACCCCATTCTATCGCCTTCACAGTAATATATAGGGTTTCAATAGTTCCGGCCTTTAAGCCCGACTGCCTTGCTAGCTCTATGAGCGGCTTATAGATTGAGTCTGCCTCCGTCCCCCTGCAGCTGCGGAGATCCTGGAGCATGCTGGAGACGTTGCCTGCTGTCTCCTCAGCAACCCTTAGGATCTCCTCTACAATGCTCCTCGCCACGTTCCCCAGTTTAAGGGCCTGGATTATCCTCTCGGCCTCGGAGCCCACCCTCTCCGCTAGGCTGCGGGCGTAGGGGTTAGAGGTGATGATACCGTTCTCGGAGTCGAGTATGGAGGTGATCCCGTTTATCGCAGCGTTCACGGCCGCCTTCTCGATCCTCCAGGGTGTTATATTGCCTACACAATAGGCGTCCGCCCCTCCCCGTGATAGCGTGAGGGAGAGACGGCAGCTCTCACCGTCTAGCCCCTCCGGGGATCCTATTAGGTGGACACCCGAGCCCCTGACCTCCACCTCCGTGTCGCTAACACGGGTCGCCCCGTAGGTGGAGACTATGAAGCGTGGCTTGAAGCCGAGATCCCTCATGAGGTCTTCGCCGACGAGCCCGTTAACCAGTACCCAGGCATCGTCCACGCCCGTCTCTTTAGCTACATCCAGCGCCTTGGGGAGGTCGTAGGCCTTAACGGAGACAACCGCCCGTCTGCATAGCGTTCCGGCGACCTCCTCCGCCGGGTAGGCTCTGACTGGCACATGGAATACTCTCCCTTGTGGGAGGCTGACTGTAAGCCCGTTGGCTTGGAGGTAACCCGCCTGCTCCCCTCTCCTCGTTATACATATGGGTGGGGTGGCGGTGGCCTTGTAGAGTTGGAGGGCTAGTAGGCCCCCCATTGCACCGCAACCTATTATGCATGGGGGGTTCAAGCCTCATCACTCACCGTTGGCTTGTGGTTTTAGTATTACTGGGGTGTTACACGTTTAATTTGTGTGGTTGCCTAATTGTAAAGTATATGATGACCCATGAGCGGGCAACAGCTCACCAGCAGTAGAGGCGGTGATGACACTGAGAGGCTGCTCCAAAAAGCCCAGGAGTGGATCCTGAGGCTCGCCCTAGTGCTGGGTAGTAGGCAGATAGTCCCCTTCGTGCCGGTGAGGTATGAGGTTATACCCACGATCCTCGACTCCCTCGAGCTCGGGCCTGACGACGTCTTCTACGACCTCGGATGCGGGGACGGGAGGGTTGTCGTATACGCAGCAAAATACTATGGGGTCAGGAGGAGCGTCTGCGTGGAGATCAACAGGGATCTCGCTATGGAGGCCCTCGAGAGGGCCGCTCGGGAAGGTGTTGCTGACCGGGTCGTAGTCCTAAACGCAGACTTTATGGAGATAGATGTGAGCGACGCGACAGCCGTATATATGTACCTCCTCTCAAGCATAAACGAGGCCCTAGCCCCAAAGCTTGAGGTCGAGCTGAGCCCGGGTTCGAGGGTGGCTACACTCGACTTCCCCATACCAAACTGGATACCTGTCAAGGTCATCGGGAAGAGCGGGTGGCAGAAGACCGTCTACATATACGTCATAGGACGCCACAAGCAGGCACCCTAGAAGGTGCACCCACGATGAGGGAGCACGCATACGGCCGCAGCCCGGAGGAGGCCATATCCGATGTTATGAAGTGGATGTACCAGAGGGGTATAGTCCAGGTTCGAGGGGGAAACGCCAGCATAGTCGACCGGGAGAACGGCATAGTCTATATGAGCCCCACCGGGCTACCCCGGCCCCTCCTAAAGGCGGAGCACATAGCAGTCCTAGACCTCCAAGGAGCAGTTATTAAGGGGAGGCCCACGAGCGAGTGGAGGATGCACCTCTACCTCTACAGGCACCAGCCCCACGCCTTAGCAGCGGTTCACGCACACCCCAAAGCTCTCCTGACCCTGACCTATAGAGGGCAGAGCTTAGACCCCTCACTCCTAAGCGAGGCGGGAATACAGGTCACCTGCATAGGCCACGTGCCCTACATAAGACCTGGGACAGAGGAGCTGGCCTTAGCAGTAGCCCGGGAGGCGGCGAGGGGCTGCAACGTTATAGTCCTCGAAAGACACGGGGCCCTAGTATGGAGTCCCCACACAATCTACCACGCCCTAGACCTCCTCGAAGCCATAGAAGATCTAGCTTGGATAACACTCCACCTACACCTTTAACCCTAGTTCATGCCTCCATCAAGCCTACCGGCCTCTACAGTCCGATTGTTACAGCTAGAGTATTATACTCCAACGGTATCACAATAATAGTATAATAGGAAAAGCCTAGACTACAGGTGACATCCATGGATCCTGGAGTTTTCGTTAACAGGCGAAAGGAACTGAATATCCTTGAGGAGGCCTGGAATAGAGGTAGGGGACTCGTACTTGTATATGGGAGGAGAAGAATAGGTAAGACAAGGCTACTTCTAGAGTGGGCCCGTGATAAACCACATGTCTATTACCAGGCCGGGATGTACTCTCACGAGATCAACCTAGCCGGGCTAGCGAGAGCGTTCGAGGAGCAGTTGGGCCTCCAAGGGTTTTCTAAAGCTAGGTATCCCGGTGTAGATGTGCTCTTAGAGTATGCCTCAAAGTTATGGCGGGATAGGCTTGCCATAATAATAGACGAGATTACCTATTGGGCCCGCTCGTATCCAGGGGTCATATCCGAGATACAGAGATTTGTTGACCATGTGCTGCAAGGATCCGGTATGGTACTGGTACTCTCGGGTAGCATAGTGGGCGTAGTATTGCGGGAAATAGCGGGGGGCGGGGCCCCACTCTACGGTAGAGCGAGGGTTAGGATGAAACTCCATGAGCTTCCGCCCTGGTGTATAGCAAGCTTTCTTCCGGGCTACTCGCCTAATGAGCTCGTAGAGGTGTTCTCGTTAGTTGGGGGGATCCCGAGGTATCTAGTGGAGTGGCGCTCCCACCTTAGCCCCTTGGAGGCCTACCTCAATCTCTTCGCCCCTGATGGTGTGCTAGAGGATGAGCCTCTCATGCTTCTGAGAGACGAGGTGAGGAACCCTGCACCTTATACCTCGATACTGAGGGCGTTAGCTGAGGGGAAGCGGACACTGGGAGAAATATCGGGTTTTACAGGCCTACCTGTAGGCCATGTAAGCAGGTATCTCTCCACCCTCATGCTCCTCGGCCTCGTTGAGTATGAGCCTTTAGTCCCGGAGAGGAGGAAGAGGAGACTCCTAAGACTGAGGGACAGACTCCTATACTCATATTATCACATTATAGAGCCAACCCGCTACCTCCTAACAGTTGGTAGAGGCCGGAGGATTATTGAGAGAAGGTTTAGAGAGGTAGTAGCAGATGGGTGGGAACAGCTTGCTGCCCAGCACGCCCTAAGCGTGTTGTCAAATACCCTTAAGCTCGAGATCTCGAGGGCCGGCCGCCTACTCCATAAGGGGGTTGGGGTTGACTATGTAATCGTGGATGATATGTCAAAGAGAGTTCTAGCAGTCGAAGCGAAATGGTCAAAGATCTCGCAAACACATGCCATTGAGATCGCTAAGAGGGTAAGAGCCCGGGTCAATAGTATCCTCCCAGGATACACTATATCCATAGCCATCTACACACGAGACTATGAAGGAACCAAGATAGGGGGAGACCTGGAAATCATAACCCCAGGAGATCTCTCCTGGAACACTGGGTGCACTTGAACTTTCACCTCATTACCTCAACATATAGTGCACAGATTGACCACCATACGGGATGCGTTGACATTAGCTGGTGGACAAGCCGTGATATCATGATGTCCTGTCACGGGCGGCCTCCTAGCCAGGGGACTCTTCACCGTGTCCGACGATGCGGGCAGACACCCAACGGTCTGTCATCGGCCGCATATTATTCCACTTGGAGCTAGAGGGTTATGTGTGTAGCTCTCTCGACCGAAAGTTTCGGGGACGTTGATTTATATTTTGTGTCGTCTAAGTCATTCTAGAGACGAAGGCGTCTAGCGGTTCTCCGTTGACACTAAGCTTTTGAACAGCTATACTCCTCAGCTGGGGGTACGGGTATGGCTCCCATTTTACATTGGGGCTTGTGAAGAGTATTGTCGGGTCTAGATTGACATTGTCGGGTGGCTCCATATTGTCGAGGCTGTAAACTTTCCCTTCGACTACTAGGTAGGCCCATGGCCCCCAGACATAGTCGTAGTGGACGTGTACTCCGTCAACTCTAACGTCTACGAAGACTATATACTCGTACCCTGGCTCAAGTAATGGGAAGGGGGTTGCTACATCCTCTATCGTAAGGTTTGTCTTATTTACTGCCTCCTTAGTTAAGAACGCTGGGACGATAATCTCTATCGTCTTATTCTCCTCTATCATTGAGGAGTTCTGGGCATTTCCAGGGGGTGTGAGTACTTTATCTACCCTCGACTCGTAGACCACGTAGGCGTAGAAGTTATGACGGTAGACCTTTTCAACAGATAAGACTTGCACAATAATAACACCTGATCCTCGTGCTATGAGATCCTGATAGGGGTTCTGGGATCCGGTAAACGGCCAATAGAAGTCACCATAGAACTCGTAGCTACCCAAAACTGTGTTGACATAATCATACAGTGGTGTAACCATGCTTTCTACACCTTTCCAACCACTATAATTTTCTAACTGGACGCTATGATCTCCCCTTGAGAGTGGGGGCTGAGTATTGTTTTGGGTGGGTGTATGTTGATGTGCTAAATTATAATATAATATCGATATAAGTGATAATCCTATTATGATTGATAATAAGATTGTGACGAGGCTCTTCTTCATGCCGAGCCCCCATTAAAAGTAAGTATTGAGCGACACTTATATTTTTCCTAGTTTGAAACCTACACATATAATAACGGTCTCATTCCTTCTGGACAATTAGTCTATAGTGATGGCTGATTGCCCCCATACTATCTTCTTCTAAGGGTCTGTATGGGCATGTTCTAACACCAAGCACCATAACGTCTTCCCCGGTTATGCCTGTCTTCCACATTATTCTGTGAGGTACTGCTCCCGGCGTTTCTATGTGGGCCCACCCCATTACTAGGAGCACTCTGTACCCGCTCATTATTAGCTGGGAGACTGTGTGGGCTGCAATCGTGTCCTTGTAGCTCTGGGCTAGTAGGAGGTTTTCTAGGGGTATCCGGGCCATTGGGCCTCTCCTTGGGAATAATGGTGTTAGGGCCTCGGTGTAGTGGTGCCAGAAGTCAGGGTCGACGGGAGGAGCCTCCTGAGGGAGGGTTGGGGGTCTGCCTGTCCTTGCTATTTGGTTTGCTTTTGTCCTTGGGGGCATCACCCCGACTATGGGGATCCCGCAGTCCCTGGCAGCCTCCAGTAGGGGTTTGTACGCTTCGAGGGGGAAGCCTTCCGGGCCTTTGGAGTATTCCTGTAGGAGCTCACTCCACCCTATACGCCCGTTGAGCCAGTCGTTGAGGAGGTGCTGCTGTTCAACGTTGAAATACTCCAAAGCCAGTGCGAGGGGTTTAGGGCCTTGGCAGGCTTCAAGTAGTATTGCTCTTGAGAGGCTTACTGAGTGCGGGTTGACGTGTACCTCTCCGAAGGCTAATAGGCGAGAGCGCCTCGAGTGGAGGGCTATTTCCTCGTGGCTTGCAGGCGTCAATGTTGGATATCGTATGATTAGCGGCGCATAGGGGAGTGCTTCGAGTATAGTGCTCACCTCTCACCACCCTTGCAAGGGGCGGCCCCCGGATCGGGGATGGGTGCGCTACCCCAGAGACAGTCACCGCCCTTATGTATTGGGCTCCTTCCCGGGCACGACTTTGCTCATCCCCCTAACCCCGAGGGGGCCGCCTTGTTATAGTCTGTTACCGTCTAGGGTTTTCACCTTAGCTACTAGGAGGCGGAGGGGGTAGTCTTTTGGCGGTGTCTTGTAGTAGAGGGCGAGGCTTATGAGGTCAGCGCTCACCCGGGCCTCCAGCACGGCCCCATAGGCTTTGGGTGACTCCTCCGTCACTAGCAAGACGCTAACCCCCGCCTCAGCCGCTAACGATGTTAGGAGCGGTATTGTGCCCGTAGTGTCTGCGTCTATGAGCTCATACACGTTCCCCAGGCCGAGCATTATCGGGCCCCTCCATGTCCTGGATAACTGACCGGCGGCTTCCAGGCCTCCGAGTGTTCCCGGGTTTATTGGGGGGTAGATTATCGGGTCTAGGATTATCTTCCTATAGCCTAGGGCCGTGGCCCGTCTTGCCGCCGCCAGTAGATCCTCTACGCCTCCAAAGTCTATGAGGACAAACGCCTTAGACGCTCTAAGACCCTCTGGTACCAGGTGTAACTGTTCTCGTGTTAGGCTTAGACCCCCATGGGCCCCCAGCTTAAGTGCTTCTATCATGACCTCGATAGAACCGGGGTCGGCGAGTACTGGTTTGTTGGGGTAGTGTTCAATGACCTTGCGTATGGTATCTAAGTACCCACGCTCTAGTCTGGGGTCTTCGAGGCCTATGCTCACTGCGTCGGCACCCTCCGAGAAGGCCCTATTAACGTGTTCTAGGGTCTCATCAGCGCTACCCCTGTAGTAGACCTCGGCCACAATGTATAGGGGTGGGGGCCTCTCAGGTGGTCTGAGGGGCCCCGACGACCAGGCGGGCCTGTAGCCCGTTTTCAGTGCGTCAAGCCTTCCCATTACAGCCCTGAAATAGTGGGCTATGCTGGGACTACACCACTCACCTGCGACCTCGAGGGCCCTTAAGAAGTCTGGGATTACGGTTATGTGTGGTATGAAGTCGACCGTGTTCCTACACCTCACCGGCCTCCCGGGCTTAACAAAGTTGAGTGTATCGGGGCTGCAGTCCTCCTCATCCGACCAAGTCACGTTGAAGCCCATTTCTTCAAGTTCTTCAATTAGCCGTGGCGGAGGGCTTGTTCGGGCAATGTGTATCCTATGGGGTCTACACTCCAATCTCCCACCATCTCGTTAACTCTTGGCTGGTAATGCTTTAACTCCGCATTGCCTCCTTGGACTGGGAGGGGAGGGGTTCGGGCCTGAGAAGGGATACTCACGTGATCTTCGGGATAGGCGTGGCAGTCGTAGTGGGCAGGTGGCTTGGCTGCCCGCTCTCCTGCATAGTCTATGCTGCCGGTGCCAACATCTTAATGCACCCCCTAATCGATACGTTAGGGCATGAGAAGGACTGGTTCCGGGGCGGTGTGAGGAGGCATATGGCTACCCACAGCCTCCTAGGGTCAACGCTGGTGGCCCTAACGTTCCTCGTCCCTGCAAGGGCTGTTTTGAGTGCTGGAGAATGGGAGCCCTTTGGTGGCTATGTCAGCGCTGTACCCCTCCTATTATCAGCGTGGAGCCACCTACTCCTTGACGCGTTCAACCCCTCAGGAGTCTATTTCCTCGGGAGAAGGGTCAGCCTTAGGGTGGCGAGGTATGACAGTCCAGTCCTAAACCTCTTATTCCAACTCCTGGGCGTGGCGCTCATAGTATATGGACTAACAGCACATTAGCCCGGCCCTTAACCACTATGCACTCCCGGATACTGTGGAGGGGCTATGAGCGGTGGAGGCGGTGGAAGCACTACTCAAGGCGGGCCGCATAGCGGCCTCGGCTAGGGAGTACGGTGCTAGCCTCGTCAAGGAGGGGGCTAGTGCTAGGGAGATATGTGAGGAGGTAGAAGCCTATATCAGGAGGCAGGGGGGAGAGCCCGCTTTCCCCTGTAATTTCAGCGTTGACGATGTCGCCGCACACTACACCCCGGGAGTGAATGATGATATTAGGCTTAGGGGAGGGGAGGTTGTGAAGGTCGATGTCGGAGTACATGTTGACGGTTACATCGCTGATACAGCAACAACAGTAGACCTTAGCGGGCGCTGGGAGAGTCTACTGGAGGCTGTTAGGGGTGCACTAGAGGCGGTGGTCAAAATTATGAGGCCCGGGATAAGCCTGTACACGATTGGAAAGACTATAGAGCAGACCATTAGGAAGAAGGGGTACAAGCCCATCAGGAACCTCACCGGCCACACAATAGGGAGGTACCTCATACACGCTGGAGAGAGCATCCCCAACGTTGCAGACAGGAGGCTATTCTACCGGAGAATCCAGCCTGGAACCCTCGTAGCAATAGAACCCTTCGGTACACCCGGGAGGGGCATGGTGAGGGAGGGGAGCGTAGTGAACATTTATAGCCTCCACACCCTCAAGCCGAAGAGGCCCCTAAGCGATGAGGAGAGACACCTCCTAGAATATATAGTGGGGCGCTACAAGACCCTACCCTTCACCCCCCGCTGGCTAACCACAGAGTGGGGGGAGAAGGCTGAAGACCTCGTACGCGCACTATGGAGGAAGGGGGCACTCCACGGTTACCCGATACTGGTGGAGGTCTCTGGTGCGGTTGTTGCACAGTTCGAGCACACATTCCTCGTAATGAGTGATAGAGTGATAGCCACTACCCTCGTGGAGGGCTCTTAGACAATTGTTGTATTGGTAATAGAGTATCACCCGGTTCTGAGACCATCCTTTACAGGTTGGAATGCTCAACTTTTAAGTCCTGGATTAGCCAGTACCCCCAGGGTGGGGTCTCGAGCCGGCCCTACCAGAGTACGGGTCGTCCGGTGTGTGACGAGGTGGGGGACTGAAGTAGAATGCCAGGTACTGACTGGGCCCAGTGGATTAGTGCTATTAGCCAGCTCCTGTTCCTGCTCCTGTTCGTCTTCCTCTTCCTCGGCGGGAACCAGAGGGTTCAGATATACCTCTGGACTAACGATATTAAGGCGAAGCTCGGGATCATTGATAATATGAGGCGTGAGGCTGAGAAGAAGACGCTCGACTTCATGCTCAAGAACAAGGCTCAGGACGCCAAGAAGCTCCTCGAGAAGATCAAGAACTTCTTCGTCATCAGCCCAGTAGAGCTCGAGCCCACCGATATTATAAGGAGGTTGGAGCACCTTATCCTCGAGAGGACTAGGGAGTTCAGGGAGGAGTTCAAAAGGCACATGCCCGAGGCGGATGAGGTAACGAGGAGCAAGGCTGAGACCGCCGCCGAGATCACGGCTGTAATAGACTTCATACACCGCTATGTCAGGCACCTCCTCCTAACGGGGTTGAAGACCAAGAACTGGATACTAATAATGCAGCTCCAGCTAGTTATGCCCCAGATAATGCAGATAACCGAGACCTACCTGAAAGCCTTGAACGACTTCCTCACAGGCGCACCGATAGGCGACAGCGCGGGCCCCATGGTGGCCCTGAGACTCGCAGGCTACGATACGCCATGGAAGATCGTCGGCGAGGACAAGGATACAGTTGCTGCCGAAGTAGACCTGGAGGGGAGGAGGCTCATACTCGTGAAGGCGAAGGGGCCGGAGTCTAACGTTGGGAGGCCCGGATACGCTACCAAGCTCATAGTTGAGGAGCTCATTGAGAAGGGTGTCAAGCCCTCTATGATAATCACGGTCGACGCGGCACTAAAACTCGAGGGGGAGGAGACTGGGATTGTTGCTGAGGGCATAGGCGCTGCCATAGGCGATATAGGCCCGGAGAAGATCAAGTTCGAGAGGAGCGCCGCACATAAGGGGATCCCCTTGAAGGCCGTGATCATAAAGATGGGCCTTGAAGAGGCGATCCTCACTATGAGGAAGCCAATAGCAGACGCTATCGACAAGGCAGTAGAGAAGGTCAAGGAGATCATACTCAAAGACACCCAGCCCGGCGACACAGTTGTGGTAGTGGGTGTAGGCAACAGCATAGGTGTCGGACAACAGCTAGCAGCTTCCTAGCAGGAAGGGGGGGGTGACTGGGCTTGGCTGGGGAGGCGGAACAGATCATACAGGTTCTCGGCATACTCCTAGCGGCCGGCGCCGCGATATACCTGATGGCGAGGCAGGCCAAGCAGATAGAGGAGATGCAGAAGAGGCTGCAGAGGAAGGTGAAGCGAGTAACCATTATACAGTGCGCAGAGGGGACTAGGAAGAGGGACTTCCAGGAGGGAGACTATGTAGGCTTAAAGGTCAATTGCCCGGGTGAGGAGGGGGAGGGCTACATCATAGCAATATATGCCGAGGAAGAGGATCATGAGAAGGGCAAGAAGGCCGAGAGCAGGCCGCTCGCGACACTCACTTTACCTTTCTAAACAGTATAGGAGCCTCGGACACCCTATACGTCCTGCCCCCTCCAGGCGTCACCTGATCCCTTAGGGATCCCTCCTCGATCTTGAATCCGAAGGCTTCCGCCAGCCTAACTGTAGCTTTGGGTATGACTGGGTGGAGCATTGTGGTTGATGCCCGTATGACCTCTAGGAGGCTGTAGAGCTCCCTCCTGGGCTCCCCTTTCTCCCATGGCTTCTCCCTGTTTATGTATGCGTTGGCCTCCCTGAGGAGATCCATTACAGCTGCGAGGGCCTCCTGGATCCTGTAGTTGTCCATCTCCTCCACATACTTTCTGGCAGCCTTCTCAATGGCGGTCGCTAGCCCCTCGTCCACAGTCTCTGACTCGACCGTTCCGCCCAGCTTCTTCCTCGCTAAGACTCCGACCCTCCTCACGAGGTTCCCGTAGTTGTCTGCAAGCTCACTGTTATATATGCTGTCGAGTAGCTCTGCCGTGTACTCTACGTCTTTGTGTGGGTTGAAGATCCTCATTAGAACGTACCTGGCGCCGTCGCTCCCGTTATACCTCTCGAGGAGGTCTTCTATCCTCACAACGTTCCCTGCGCTCTTCCCCATCTTTAGGCCCCTCCTGATGAGGAAGGCGTGCACTATGACCTTCTTAGGCGGCTCGACATCTATGGCCTTGAGCATGCTGAACCAGACGGCGGTGTGGAACCATAGGATGTCCTTACCTATAACGTGGTGTGCCTCAGGCCATAGCCGGTTGAACCTCCCCCTGTCCTCTAGGTAGCCCGCCCCCGTTATGTAGTTTAGGAGGGCATCGAACCAGACGTATATCGTGTAGTCGGGGTCGAAGGGGGCCTCAACACCCCACCACACCCTACTCTTAGGCCTAGCAATACTCACGTCCCGGAGGCCCTCCTTCCTAATCTTGCTGGCAACCTCCCTCGCATACTGCTCCGGGTAGACCCTCTTCTCCTCCTCGAGGACTTTCAGTATGTAGTCCTGGAACTCGCTCATCCTGAAATAGTAGGTGTCCTCCTCCACCCACTCAAGAGGCTTCCTGTGGATAGGGCAGTAGGGCTTCCCCTCAACCACTATATACTCTCCAGGGCTGTAGAACTTCTCACAGCTAACACAGTACCACCCACTATACTTCTCCCTGTAGATGAAGCCCCTCCTGTACATCTCCAAGGCCACATGCTTAACGAGCCTCTCATGGTCGGGGTCAGTCGTGCGGATGAACCTGTCATAGCTAATGTCGAGCATGGCCCAGTAGCGTTTAAACTTCTCAGCCATCTGGTCAACAAACTCCTTAGGGTGCAGACCCCTCTCCTCAGCAGCCCTCTGAAGCTTCAACCCATGCTCGTCAGTACCAGTGAGGAAGAACGTCTCATCCCCAAGCAGCCTATGGAAGCGGGCCAAGCTATCAGCGTAAACAGTAGTATACGCATGCCCTATGTGAGGGTCAGCATTCGGATAGTAAATTGGTGTTGTAACATAGAACCTGCCCAACCCTATAACACCCCCAACCAACTGGAAATCAGCCTTAACAAAATAAACCTACAGGCAAGCACTGTCCCAGGGAGGTGCCTTCATGCAACAAGGTCTAGTATTTTTAATAAATGGCATGGTCGGAGACCTCCTAGTCTGCCCCTAACAAGATCGGCGATAGACGGTGGAAGAACAGGGTATCCCTTAGTTCCTGGAGGAGCTGGATAGGGTTAGAAGATGAAGACTGGAGAGACCTGGAGATAGAGTTAGTAGCTGGAGAGGATCTCTACGACATATCGTTAGCTAGCCGGGCGATAACCCCCTATTAATGCAGTTCGTCACATAGGGGGCGGCGGTAGTACTGGCATGAGCATGTCCCAATACAACACATATGGGGAGAGCGTACTTGCCGAGAGCGGACAGGTAATGGATACCAAAAAGGGGTACTACCCTGTGGAACCGGGCTTACACGCTTATAACCCTTCCCACTCTAGTGGGATAAGTATAGACTGATAGCCATGTCCACTCTAATAAGGGGGCTCGCGGAGAGGCGGAGGAGCCTCTACATAGTAACAACAAGAATGCTCTTGGAAATAGAAAGGCCCAGGGAGGCAAAGATATCAGCTAAGAAAGTCACCCCCGAAGCGGCCCTATTTAGTGCGTTGGGCAAGAGGGCCACACTAATAGTATCTGGGAACAAGCTAAAAATAAAAACGAGGGACATAATATCCACTGTAGAAGCTGAGGAGATATCAACAATAACTATACTAAGAGCGGCAGCACCGAGCCTCAACCTAGCAGCATGGGCGGCCGAGAACCTAATACCCGGGGTACCCTACTACGACATAATAGACCAACACCCAGAACTAGCTGTACCAACATGGGCCGAGACGTCTAAGATATGCAGCCACCCCCTATTCAAGTGCCTAACGCATGCGGCATGAAAAGGAAAAATTAGCATGAAATATTTTTAAATATATATTTTAAAATATTCTTTAAACTATTAATATCATCATATATAAATACTTTGAAGACGTCTCTATCATAGTTGTTCAAATATTCAACAACACGTTCAACACACCCATTATCACACTCCTCATCCAGCTTATTTCCAGACAGCCATTCATACACATTTACCAGGAGGGTTGGATTCCACTTCTCTACGAACAGGTATACACTCGGCCGCACATGTATTCTACTGTGCTTCTCCTGCGACCTATAGTGAACCGTCTGTCTGTTTGAGGACAGCATTAATGTAACGATGGACTGCTCAAAACTGTCAAACCTATTAAAGAATAGTAAGAATTTTGTTGATAAATTTATTCTCTGGAAAATTTTATATAAATCTTTTATTCTTTTTTCTACATATATTTTTGAAAAACTACTTCTTCTGATACTGTTCTCTTTTGCTTCTAAGCTTCTATT
>WAOT01000057.1 GCA_015521115.1 Desulfurococcales archaeon | reverse complement strand
CTTCCATACGTAGAATGAGATGAGCCAGTAGCTTAATGTGCTGTCTGTGTTGAAGACGCAGTGCTCCTCGTTTATTGGGTCAATTATGAGTCCAACCTGGTAGGGCTCCCTGAAGTAGGTCGAGTGGCTGTGCAGGTCTAGCCTGCTAGGTCTGCAGGTGTATCCGGGGTGGCTGTGGTACCAGCCCACTACATAGACGCCCTTCTCCCTCCTCAACCTGTTAATCTTATTGACTACCTCAGCCACGTTACTGCTTAGGAGCTCGACTGTCACCCTAGTGCTCTTACTCGGGGTGGGGAGGGCGTCTGTTATGAGGAGGTAATACTTGCCCTTCCACCTGCCAACGTAGCCCAGTAGGAAACCGCCTATCTCATATGGTATCCCCCTGCGGGCGTGGTCGTATGCTGTCTTAAATGCCTCGTAGAGCATGTGGACTTCCTCGACAGTGATGCTCATGGCCCCCTCCTCCGCTTGAACCACCTCGCAGCTTCACTAGTCTCAGGGAAGATTAGAGCGTCGTCAGGGTTCGGGTTCTCGACAAGGGATCGGAGGGCCTCTACCATTTTTGGCAGTGTGAATGAGGGGATCCACTGCTGAAGTATATGCCAGCACACGATCCCGAGACCACCAGCTTCTATCCCGTTCGATATGTTGGGGTGGAAGATCGGCGTGATCCACTGGAACCTGACGGGAGCCCCATATCTCCTGGTGTCCACGAGGGGGTAGTGGCGTAGTACGTAGATGTAGACGTCGTGTTTGAAGCGGGGGACGATCTCACCGGTCGGCTTCTTTTCATACCCCCTGGCTGTTATTGTCACCCTATACCTCCTTATCACGTTAAGCCTCTCCCGCCCGTTAATGGTTATCAGCTCTATGACCCTCCCGTCCTTCCCGTCGTGGAAGTCCTCGCTCTTGAACTCGTAACCCATAGCTCTTAGCTCCTGCTCCTCGTTATCGAGGCGCTTTAATATCAGCTTGAGGGGGAGAAACACCATTCTTCCCGCCTCCCTTTTCCTACTGGTAGATCCTCCCAAGATAGACTTCTCTGGGGGAGTTCAAGGGTAAAAACAATGCCCGGGGCGTGAAGCGCAGTCTATGCGGCGATCCATTATCTCCCGGCTATTACCCGCCCTGGGGGCGGCCGACTATTTGTATCTCATCGTCCTCCCTAATACCTAGCTCCCTTAGGGTCATGTTGTACTTGTCCGGGCCTATCTCCTTACTCGCGTATATTATTGAGTAGAGGTAGTTGCGTGGTAGCTTGAGGGCGTCTATGATCGCCTCAACAAGCTCCCTGACCGTGACATTAGGGTCGACCTCAATACTAATAACCTTATTTGATAGTACGTCCGCGACCCTCAAACGCACCCTATACCACCCCTTCCGTGTGAGTCCAACACCTGGGGGGTTACCTTTATCCTGGACTCCGTCCAATTACGTTTCATACTCATATACGCCTATAAAAATACCTTCCACTCCACAAGGCTAGCCTCCTAGCTTAGAGCTCGTGGAGGACGCATGTCTTCGAGATAGGGACGTCGTAAATTATAAACTTGTTGGAGGCTAGGTTTATGAAGAGCCTTTTACCCATGAGTGGTTCTCCTAGTCTCTCGTCCCATTTACCAGTCTTCTTGAACCTTTCGAGCCCGTGGATTATCTTTATGAACTCGTGTACCATTATGGCGGCTACAACGCTCGTCGTCGTTATGACGGCAGGCGTCTTCGGCTGCCCGATTGTGAGCGGTAGCCCGTCACATTTCAGCTTCTCGCTTAGAACCTTCATGTCCCTGTCAGTGACGCTACAGTTTAGGCAGCTGCTGTAGGGTGGTATAACTACTTGGACGTGGCCCATCGCTCCATCCATTCCCCCGTCTATGAGGGGGATCCTCTTCATGTATGCTACAGTGTTAACGTGGAGTCTTGCCTCTAGGTTGTCGAGTGCTGTAAATATGACGTCTATCTTATTGTAGAGAGGGCTGTCTGGGCCGTGATCCATTATATCTGTATGGTATGCCTCTACTTCAATGTAACCGTAGGGGTCTAGCCTTTTCACGCCCCTAGCTATGGCATCAACCTTCCTTACCCTCCTCCTGGCGTCTGCCTTCGTGAATAGTACTGCCCTGCTCAAGTTGGAGCCTTCAACGACGTCGTAGTCCACGACCCTTATCTTACCAACACCTAGGAGGGTCAGGTTCTTAACTATCTCGTTACCCAGGGCTCCAGCACCCACAACTAGTACTTTTGCGTTCCGTATAAGATCCTGTCTCCACCCGGTTATGAGCATCTGCCTACTGGCCGGATCCTCCTCCATATCACCCAGCAGTCGGATTACCCTAACAGGCATCCACGACACCAGCTCTTATGCCCTCTTGGGAGAGACCCGTTATCGGTATATTGCACCGGAAAGGTATATATATGGCGTGAACAGGTTTTGATAATATTAACCCCCGACGTGTATGACGAGCGAGCCGGTTGTTGGGTCTCCTTGAACCTGGACTGTTATACTATACCCTCTCTGGAGCTCCCCGGGGACTATCTGCACTTGCACCTGCTGAATTCCACTTGCTGACTCACACGCCGCTGCCAGCTCCTCCAGTGTAATGGTTGTCTGTGGGCCTCGGGGGCCCGGGTTTATTTCTATTAGGCCTTGCCTGGTTAGTAGGGTTACCCGCTTGGTGACGTGTATGGTGAACGAGGCGGAGTTGTATGCCGGCGGTTTCCCTCCTACGTCGAATATGTAGTGGCAGGCTTCACCGACGCCCCAGAGTATCTGGCCTTTTACGAGGTTGGCGTCTTGGTACTCCACCTCTTTAACGAGGAAGTAGGTCGCAGAGGAGAAGTAGCCGGCTATGAGGGTCACTATTGCTATGAGGCTCACTAGTACGACGGCCTCAACAACGGCCTCCTCCATCCTATCCTACCCTCTCGAAATATATGTCGTAGTAGAGGTACTGTATGTCAATGTAGACCTTGTAGTCGAGGCCGACCTCCGCCACAGGAGTCTTACCGTAGAAGTAATGGGGTATCAGGCTTCCCTGACCGTAGTCGAGAGATGCCTCAACCTGCCTACCTTCTGCGAAGGGGTTATACGATACGTAGGGTATTGGGAGTATGTCAACTATCTTAGCATCAACCCTCACAACATACTTGCCCTTCAAGTCAGTGCAGGAGCCTGTGGAACATGAGAGGTTGATCTTCGGGACAACTATAGTTATGTTAAGTGCTTTCACGTCAGGATTATCACTATACAGTATGAGGATCCTGGGTATAATGTAGATGTTAGTGCCGTCTGAATATCCATACACTAGAGGCGTCACAGACGAGAGACCCTCCTCTACAGGTGCGACCGCAAGTATCAGTCCGGTCGTATTGATCGGCTCAACCTGTGTCCCAGGGACGATCTTAAGTATAGGGTAGCTCACATCTGCTTCGTAAATCGAGGGTGAAACATTTATCCCGCCTATTGGTGGTAGAGTCTCTGAGACGTTATAGTAGATGTCGAGGGGGTGATCCTCATATACCACCGAGACACTACCCCCACTTAGAGAGATAGGCTGCGACTGGCTCGAGCCCCCACCTGCCGCCTCACCCATACTCCCTCCTACAGCATCAACTACCTGCCGCACACTAGTTTTAATGACTTGGCTATGATAATAGTAATAGAGGGCACCCAATGCAGATGCCGCTATAAGGATGACCGCGACGGCCAGGAGAGTCCTTGGGAGCACAACTTCAGACACTCCCATCTACCCCCCGATTATCTTAAGCGTAGTGAGATGCAGGCTGTTATCCCAGCTCGAGCACACCTGCACCCTAGTCATCTTATAATTAAAGAACACAGTATAAGTACGATTCCCCCAGTCGAAGTCTTGGGGGAGTAATGCTTTCCCGTCACTCGCCAACTGTAGTTGTACCGGTGTCAGGTTTAGCGCTACCGTGCCTCGAAGAAGGGCCGCTGCACCCTCCGGCCCCTCTCCAGGCCGTATGAGGATGAGGCTATTGTTCCTTGGGACGCCATACTTTACGAGGAAGTTCCTGACCGCCTCATAGTCTAGCCTTGCACCACTACTCCTAACGGTTATCGCGAGTGCCTGCGTCCCATTCAATTCAACGTTCATAATATATATACGGACTCCCTTCGGGATTACTACGGAGAGAGTGTTGCAGGAGCCCGGCTCGTCCAGTGCGCTTGCGGCTGCAGAGTATAGCTCTCTGGCGGGGAGGGCTGACTCAGCCTCCAAGGTATGCTTCGACCGGAAATTCTCCGCTGCATATACCCATAGGGTAGCTATTAGAAATGTTAGGGCGAGTAGAATGACAACGTCTGATAAGACAGTTATACCCCTCCTTCCCCCCACGGCTACCACCTTATATCGATGACTACCTCCTGGTATATCCCGTCGAAGAGGTAGAGTTTGATCCTTATCACATAGTGGCCCGGCGCTGTTGGGTCTAGGACGAAGCTAGTCTTAATGACCCAGTCGTACTGGGGCCTGTCACTCTTCTCCACTTTAACGGGGTAGTCCTTCTGCGTCCCATTGTCGAGTTCCAGGACGGACTCCACATGCTTTATTGGGACGTGAACCTGTAGGAGCTGGACTCCGCTGGAGGTGTGCACTAGTGTTAGCTGGCCTGTGTAGTAGATGTATAGTGCGAAGTCGGCTACTCCAAGAGAGTAGTTCGCGTATACGACTGTGTCCCAGAACGTCCTAAACTGTGCGTCCGCGTAAATGTTTCCGAACCTCTCCGTGAAGTTAATGTAGGTGGGATCCATCGTCGCAACAATGTGGACACCTGATACTATGTGGGTCTCCTGTGTCGGTGTCTTTTGGAGGTTGTAGCACTGCAGCCTGTTGACCCGTGGGGCCCCGCTTGTTTTAGCGTAGAAGTTGTACTGGTCTGTTATGTCGTAGGTATAGCCCAGGCTTGGCTGCGACGATACTGAGTTATCTAGTGAGGCCCTCGCGGCACAGTAGTGTGCAACCACCCTTATAGAAGTCAGGTTCTGAAGCCTGTCCTCCACTTCTCCCTCTATGCGGGGGGACTGGACGTGTGATACGCTGTAGACGTAGATCGCCGCGAGCGCTGCTAGGGCTGCAGCAGTTGCTATGATGAGTGCCATATAGATGTAGGCTATACCCCTCCTCGGCTTTGCTACCAATATACTCTCACCTCTAGGACGAAGTACAGGGTTCCATGCCAGCCGCTCAGGGGGACGAAGTAGCGGAGTGCCTTGTACGTCTGCTGTAGGCCTGTATCGCTATAAGCGTAGACGCCTTGTACTTGGGCTCCGGTGTTTAGGACGTAGATGTAGACCGCTACCCTTGGCGGGGTCGCGGTTCCGTTGAAAAAGTATATTATCTGCTGCCTGATACTGTCTGCGTCTCCCTGCGAAATGTAGGGGAGCCACGAGCCGTCTTCCAGGTGGGCCCTCACGAACTCGTCCACGGCTACCGGGTTTGGGGCCTGTCTTATACCGGTGCTGTTCCTGGCAGCTATCATGTAGACGCTCGCTATTATCACCCCTGTAATGACTATGACTGCCAATATAGCGTCTATTACGTGCACGACACCCCTCCTATACCCCTGCCCCCACGAGGACATAGTAGTCACCTACTCTCACCATCCTATAAGCCCAGTGTATGACCTGGTTTCGAACAATCAGCTTGTAGCTGGGGCCGGGGGTGAAGGCATATTCATAGCCCACCTCGGAAGGCTGATATGTCGTGTTGGCTACTGAGATAACAATGTTTACTCTATAAGGTAGGCCCATGAGGGTTTCAAGTCTAGACTGGGCAAGCCTCTCCAGGTATTGAAGGTCGCCTTCTGTTAGGCTGCCTTGAACCGCCCTCTCCGCTAGGCTAGTGTTCTCCTCCAGCTCAGCCCTGAGTGCCTGGGCTGCGATCTCTGCGGCGTTGTAGCGGTTCTGCTCTTGCAGTTGGAGGGCTGTCTGCTGGAGGCTACTGTACAGGAGGGCGGATAGGCCGGCCACTATCGGGAGCACTATCAGCATGCTCATGAGGGCGGTGGGAGCCGTGTACAACTGTTGCACCTCCCCAGTTTCCGGGTTATAGTGTTTTCATGGTGGGGAGACCTTATAAGCCCCCATTGTCAATCAGACAATCAATATATTGGATGCAGAGCCGGCCCCGCCGATGGGGCCACCCCACGTACTGGTGGGACTGATGGCTGAAGAGCGTGTTAGCCTGTTGGAGGGGTTGAGGAATAGGATTAAGTCGGATCTAATGAAGAAAGCCTTCATGGCGGATGCAGTCATCGACGTTGATAAGATGTCGTCCTACGTGCTCGTCGGCTACCTTATGTTCCTCATGGGTATAATACTCCTAGTACTCGGAGTGTTCCTAGTCGTATACCTGTGGGTTAGCCCCTTCCTAGCTTTCGCCCTCCCCCTAGGCCTGATAGGCGCAGGGATTATTGTTATCGTCCAGGTTCACGTTAAGGCTAACATGCTTGTCTCGGCGAGGAAGTACCGTGCTGAGAGGGAGCTCCCCTTCATCTCGACCTTCATGACACTGACTGCAACAATAGGGCTCCCACTCGCCAAGGCCCTAAAGGAGGCCCTCAAGATCGACTTCTTTAAACAGTTCAAGCGGGAGATCCACTTCATAGAGAAGATCAAGCTCTTCTACATCATGAGCGATATTGACGCGATCGAGTACATATCAAAGTTCCACCCCAGCATGCAGATGAGAGAATTCTATCAGACCCTGGTTGCAAGTGAGAGGTCGGGCGGAGACAAGTATAGGGTACTGTTCGAAAAGACCAGATACTATATGAAGATACTGGAGGACAGGATAACGAGGCTTATCGAGAGGTTCAGCCTCATAACAAACATGGAGGTCATGTTCTTCGTAGTGATCCCCCTAGCACTCATCATCATAGGGGCACTGTTCGCCGGCAACCAGGGCCTCACACTGACCTATACGGCTAGCATCGGGTTCCCCGTGATAAGCTTCATACTCCTCTACTACGTGATCAACGCCATATACCCTGAAGAGCTCAAGGAGAACCCTCCCATGCTCGTCTTCAACATATTCTTCACACTAGAAGTATTCACGTTCATAGTCACGATGTTCTTCATACCGGACAGCTACTTCGTCGGGGCGGCTATAGAGAAGTACGAGTTCGTCGGCCTCCTGATGGCGATACTAGCAATCGGTGCCGGGCTCTATTACAATATGTGGTATAGGGAGGCCTCAGACCTCTTCTACAGTATACCCGTAGTCACCAGGCACATAGCTGAAGAGGGGAAGAAAGGGAAGACACCTAAGCAGGCGATCATAGGTCTCACGAGGTTCAGGCTCCCCAAGAGGATGGACACCCTCCTCAGGGTCATAGCGGCGAGGCTAAGCCTAGGCCTTAGCATTAGAGAGGCCATACAGGGCCTGAGGATGCCCTGGCTCGCTAGCCTCTACTTCCAGCTCCTTGACACTGCTGAGAGGTATGGTAGCGATCCCAAAAGCCTCGACCTCCTAGCCTCGTTCACCGAGGATGTGGCCGCTGTGGCTAAGATCGTTGAGGACAGGAGCTTCAGCTTCAAGCTTGGCGCCATGATCGCTATAGCGTCCCTCGTCCTGGGCTTCACTATAGTGTTCGAGATGGTTTTGACCCAGTTCACGAGCCTAGCAAACACCCTCATCCAGGGTGCTGGGGCCGGAGGCTTTGTACTGCCCATCCAGCCGGTGAGCGAGGACATGCTCCCAACGCTTAAAGCCGTGTCCTATATGGGGATAGTGTTGAACACGTTCTTCATATCAATGCTAGCGGGAAAGACAGTTAAGGGGAGCCTTGCGGCGGGCTTCCTGCTAGCCGGGATAAACATTCTCTTAGCACTTGCAGCTGTCAGGGTGATAGTCCACTTCATCTAGTCTCCTCCTTTACGGCCTTCAACATCTCCTTTATGAGGGCCTCCTTACCGGGGTACTCGCCTGTAGGCATGTATATGACCTTAATGTTCTCCTCCCCGAGTGCCTCCACCTGGCGGGCAAGCCTCTTATCGCCAGTGAAGAAGTAGACCTTTCCACCGCTTCTTGCTAGGTCTTCTACGATCTTCATAACATCGTAGTCATCCTTTGCTGGCCACCTCGTTATCCTCCCCCTCTTCACGGGCCCCTTTAGGCCGACACCCATAATCTCGTGGAGCTCGACGCCGGGGAGCTCCCTAGCGATCACCTCTGCGAAACCCTTATACATTTGGTCGAACACTAGGTGGACTCCGCCGCCCTCCTCTTTAGTGTGCCTCTCACCTTCTATTGGGGAGACAGTTTTCGCGGGTCTAGCGGGTATGATCCGGGCGCTACCCTCCACCTCTATCACTACAAGTCCTGTTGGAGTATTGTGTAGTGCCTCTTCTAAGCTCGAGTAAATGTGGACTCCCCCCTCACGGTCTACCACTATGTATAATTTACTCATCCTGCCTTGCACCCACGTTATATACCCTCTACGTGGCCAGGTAACAGTATATAATGGCGTAGTACCCGGGTGGCGATGCGTTGGCAGGGCACGGCCGTGTTAGGACGAGGCTCCTATTCCAGGAGGACTCCTATATGAAGGAGTTTGAGGCTACCGTGGTGGGAGTTGATGACGGGAAAGTGGTTCTAGACCGGACGGCCTTCCACCCTAGACCTATGGGCGGGCTTTCAAACGATACTGGGATACTGGAGTCGGGCGATTGTAGGCTCCGTGTTGTTGACGTTATCGTGGAGAGGGACTCAGTCGTCCACATAGTAGAGGGCGACTGTAAACTGTCCCCTGGCGAGAAGGTAAGAGGCGTGTTAGACTGGGAGCGGAGGTACAATATGATGAAGCTCCACACCGCCAGCCACATACTAGCCGCACTCCTATACCGTGAGTACGGCGCCCTAGTGACTGGTGGAATAATAGAGCCCCATATGGCTAGGGACGACTTCGACCTCTCCATGGTTAAAGACTGGAAGACTGCTCTAAAATGGGCCGTAGAGGAGACAAACAAGATAATCAAAAAGTGCATCCCCGTAAAGATATACTGGATCCCAAGAGAAGAGGCACTAAAAAGACCTGAACTAGTAAAACTAGCAGACCGCACACCACCAAAAGAGGAGAAACTAAGGATTGTAGAGATCCCTGGCGTAGACGTCCAGGCTGATGGAGGCCCACACGTCTCGAATACATGCGAGATCGAAGGCATAGAGATCGTCAAAATGGAGAGTAAGGGGAGAAGACGTAAAAGACTCTATTACACGCTAACAAATCCTGCGAGAACATAATGTTGATTATGATGACATACCCTGTTATCAAAATAATAAGCTCAAACCGTTCAAACCTAGGATGGTGCGGGTAGTGGGGCCGGAGTTTCACATATCTATCAGGGAAGCCCTTACATATGTATTCCTAGCTGCACTCTTACTTACCCCTATGATAGCTTCATACTCCTCATCCCTATCAGATAGCATAGCTATTATCTCTCCCGTCCCACCCTCGGAGATCCCTGAAAGTATAGAATACGTCGGATGTAGCCTTCCACTCCCGGACTCAAACTACTCGTATATTATCATATTAAACTTAGAAGAGTGTGAAGTCGACCCTCACATAATTGAGAAGTGGATCTGGAATCATACAAATTATAATATAATTTTTATTATAGATCAAAGTTCAGCACTCTACCTGGCAGGAGAGGATAGGAGGCTCTTAGACATACCAATAACCGCTCTTCAACCGGCGCCTGTGGAAGCGCCACCCCCTATCGGGGAGCAGAGCGGTAAGACCTTGACCGCCTCACATATACCAGGTACGAACATAACAGCGTTATATGCCGCAGAGAATAACTCTAAAATTTTCTTTTTAAACGAAAAAATTAGTATACAAGATCTTCTATACCAGCTTATCTCTAGTTCACAAATGGAAAAACAACAAAACAACATAACAGCGGGCAACCCTACCACGGGCTCTCCAGGATCCAGAGGAAACATGCTTGCGAGTCCGGCTGCAATCTTAACTATCTCTGCTTTATCTATAACTACCATAACTTTATTAATTAAAATGTATTACTTTGAAAAATATAAGAAAATAAAAGAAAAAATAAAGAAACTTCTATCATATATATTA
>WAOT01000056.1 GCA_015521115.1 Desulfurococcales archaeon | reverse complement strand
GAAAAAAACCTGTATGATAGAAATACTATACCTTTGATAGATATTACTATAAATTGTAAAAAATCCATAATTTTAAATAAAACTATTTATACTATTATTAGAATGAAAGGGAATTATTTGTTCTCTGCCAACGAGCTTTATATCAAATATGGTGACAGGGTGTTCAGATTTTTTGATGTTAGACCGTCTAATGATACCATCGTCTATTTGGCTAACCTTCCTGTGAACTATCTGCGTGGTGAGAACCTTGGGAGGGTAGTGGTGGCTGTCGCGGCTGTTGTTGTTGGTGTGGCTGCTTATGTGGTGTGGCGGAGGTGGAGGGGTTAGGTGCCGAGGTTTCTTTATAAGGTCATGTTTGACTATAGGATTATTGGTATTGTTTTTTCTTTTTTAATCATATCTTTTGGATTTATTTTATATACTAATTATATGTTTAGTAATAATTATATTAAGACTGCTGCGGCCTCCGCTTGCAGTGGTGGCAGTGTTAGTGTGGGGAGTGTTTACAGCTTTGGGTCAGACCTCGTCGGGGACCTGTCGTATTTCCTGAGGTTTGTCGTTTTGATGTATATTGTGTTGGGCGCTGTCGGCTATTCAATCCTGTTCTATGACTCCTTGGATAAGAGGTATGTTATCTATGAGGTCTCGGAGGGGCGCACCCTTAAGGGTACACTGCTTAGGCAGCTGGTCTCCGGCGTGCTCCTCCATGTTCTTGCTTCTGCCCTGTTTTTCGTCTCGTTCTCTGTAGTGTTTAGCGTTTTCCTCAGCGGTCTCAGCGTGTTTGGATGGTCTCTCCGGGTTACTGGTGGTTTCCTCGCGTTGGTTGTTGGGGTTTCACTGTTCTCTGTCGGGGTTGGGAGGGGTCTGGCTGGTTCTGTGGTTGTGGCTGTTATCCTCTCTTTCCTGTTGAATGTTGTCCAGGGCATGGGAGGGTATTCTAGCGTCCTCGACGTCTACCTCTTGGGGTCTGACGCCCTCGGCCCAATGGGGTTTGAACTTGCTCAGAGCAGTGGTGTTTATCCTGTGTGGCTACTGGTTCTGCTGCTAGTTCTGGGTGGTGTTACGGCTTATTTGAGGGTGGAGCTCTATGAGTGGTAGAGGCGACCGCGGGTTTGTTTTGAGGATACTCGCATTTACCGGTGTGCTGCTAGGTAGTGTTCTCCTCGTATTCGTCCTGGGCGGGCTGGTTCTGGCACGGGAGGTTGTCCCCCTTGAGGCTGCTAACTTCCCCTACACGGCTAACGTGAGTGGGGGTGTAACGGTCTACATGGGCCCTGGGGTCTACAGGCTGGAGCCCCACTATGGTGGCGGGGTTAATGCTGACGCTAGAGTATGCTGCCTGGCGGAGAACCAGAGCTCCGCCTTTGAGTGCGTCAACTTAGAGCCAGGGAGGCAGGCGACCATATCTTGTGGTGGGCCGGGAATTGTGATATGCTACAACGCTACTGTCCCTCCGTTCCACCCGCTTGTTGGAAGTGTTAAGGTGGTCAAGGAATGGCCATAAGGGTGGAGGCTAGGAATGTTGTTAAGCGCTATCCCCGGTTCACCCTCACAGTTGAGAGGCTCACGGCCGAGACAGGGATACACGTGCTAGTGGGCCCTAATGGCAGCGGTAAGACAGTCCTCCTCCGGCTACTTGCTGGCGTGGCGAGGCCTTCCCAGGGGAGGATAGAATATGTCATAGACGGGGAGAGGCTAGGGGCAGACAGGGTTACAGGCATGGTCGGCCTCGTAGGCTCGGGGGTCAGTCTGCCTAACTGGCCTGTTGCTAGGCTCATCTCATACTTCCTAGACATCCCCCTCGGGGAGGCTGCCCGGCTCGCAAGGGAGTATGTGCTTGAGGGGTACGAGTGGAAGAAGTATGAGGAGCTCAGCAGCGGGTATAAGAGGAGGGTTCAAGTGGCTATAGCCCTGGAGAGGCGGTCGAAGATCCTTCTCCTCGACGAGCCCTTCATCAACGTCGACTCAGAGTATATCGGCTTCCTCGAGGAACACCTCATCAGGATGGCAGGGGAGAAGCTGATAGTCGTGGCGACTCACGTCCCCTCCAGGCTCCTCGAACACAACCTAATACTGATCCGTGACGGTCAGATAGTCTTCACAGGCAGGATCCCTAATCTACTCGAGGAGATCGTCACTGTTGAGGCGGACAGGGAAGTTAGCCTCCATGAAGTCCTTAACAGGTGCGGGGTTAGGGGTAGGATCCGGATAACCCCTCTCCAGGAGGCCCTCTTCAGGCTTGCCAGCCGGTATGGCGGAGCTGCAGCCGGGGAGGCTGGGCGTTGAGGCCGTGTTGGCCGTCTACCCGCTGAAGTATTCCCTCTCGTGCTCTTTTATCTTCCTCGCGACCTCTGGGGGTAGGGCGGTGTCTTCTGCCCTCATGTCTACCCTCCCCCTTATCACCATGCCCTTCCTGTCTATGATCTCGACCCTGTGGAGGTAGAGGCTGTGGGGTGTGTGCCTCATCTTCTCTATTAGGACGAGTCTCTCCAGCTTTCCTCCCCTTATCCTCCTCCTGAACCTGACGATCCCGTCTGCCACATGCTCCAGCCCCCAGCCGAAGGCGCTTGCAGTGGTTATTGCGTACTGGCTTGTGAGGAGTGCTGTAAAGCCCCACTTGTATAGCACCCGTTTGAACGTGTAGCTGTACTTCCTGGCCATAGCCGGCTTGTCGAGCCAGAAGGCGCTCATGCTATCAACGACGAGCCGGGCCCTCCCGTATCCCAGCCTCCTCTTAGCCGCTATTATCTTCTCGATGAGCTCGTCGATCGTTACCTCCTTCAAGCTCCACTGGTCGCTCCTATCACGTATCAGGGCGTCAATAATGATCATCCGGCCACTACTCAGCGCCTCACTCAGCCTCATACCAAGAACCTCCGCCTGCCTCACAATACTCTCCCTACTCTCCTCCGTCGTCACATAGATTACCTTATCACCCTCCAGGTAGCCCTGCCAGGCGAAGTGAATACTGAACACTGTCTTACCAGTCCCAGGCTCGCCAACAACGGCGACAAAGAACCCCCGGGGTATACCCCCCGCGACCAGCTCATCAAACCCCGGCACTCCAGTCCTGAGCCTCTCCACCAGGAAAGCACTCTCCACCACTAAACCCCCATAAGGCTGAATTGAAAACTTCCGGGGGTGATAAATATAACTCTACAAGGCCTCAAACACAGTAACCATCAGAAAATTATGATATCGTTTAGTTATATAATAATTTATTATTGGAAATAATCAGGAATAGTATATTAACAATCACTTAAAAGCATCTGACCTCAGTATTACATCCTCCCTCTAAGCCCCCATTTCCACCCCGGATCAGCTATCTGATTAGCCGGCCTCAGCATCCTCCGGCCTGATATGGGTATTACCGGTCTCTGGGGCGGGGGCTGGCTGTGTACCGGCCGGTTAGTTGACTGGTGTACTCATTAGTTGCAGGCTATTCTTGTGCTAGTAGTTCTTTATCATGTAGTTCCAGGTCTCGAGTGCCGCGTAGACGGTCTGCTGCACCACCGTTTGAGGGGAGACTCCGTCCCCGCTCAGATCCCAGTCTAGGTGTACTGGGTTAACCACTATGATACCCGTTCCTGGGCCGTCTCCATATACCTGGTATAACCAGTAGGCTGATGTCGTGTTCCATACCCCGCTCGTGTTCGTCTCGTTAGCGTATAACGTCCCGTTCTCTATGAGCAGGTACTGGTAGCCGGGTTTGGGCTTGAACTGTGCTATGAATGGTAGCTGGTTGAAGAGGTAGAAGGCGTACGCCTTTATCCTGATCTGTACGCCCTGCTCTGTTATTGTTGCTGTGAGGTTCTTGCCTGTTACCACGTTTAGTTTACTATTATAGTCTACCAGGTGGCTTATGCCGGCGAAGGGGAACTCCATGGGCCATACTAGTATCCAGTGGTAGTTCTTAGCGTAACTGTAGACCTGCGTGTCCGATGTTATGCAGGGCAGCACTTCAGGTATGCTTATGTTACCCCCCTGGAGCCACAGTATGATCGCGTCTTTAGGCGGGGTTCCTCCGAAGAGTAGGTTGCACGCGTCTGTGGCGTTGTTAATGATCGTGTACCCAGCCACTCCAGCATAGCTCAGCTCCTCCTGGTAATATGTCAGGAGGCTGTGCTGTGCCTGGAGCTTCGCCTGGTCTATGTCCGTTATGTTGTAGGCGCTCATGTAGTCCTGCTCCCCTATACCGCTTATGAGGTCTGGGTCAGGTATCGCTATGATGTATAGAGGTGGGCTCTCCTGGAAGAGCGGGTTTAGGACTCCATACTCAACGATAATGTGCTCGATCGTGAACGTGAAGTCCGTGTGGCACCAGTATCCGTAGCCTTCCCAGTCTCTATAGTTGTCGAAGAACATGAGGCCAACCCTGTACGTCCTGTGCCGGTCTACGGGGAACGTTATAACCGGCTGGTACTGCTTTGGCTTGTCAGAGGTGTAGGTGTAGTCGAGGAAGTGGTAGACCTCCCAGGTGCCGGTTGCGTTGTTATACTGCCATACGACCACTGCGAACGTCTTAAGGTGCCTATACTCCCAGTCTGGGCAGCCAGTGCTGCTGGAGAACACGGTAGTCCAGTAGTAGTTCACTTTGGCGGTGATCTTGATGAAGTCCACCCCGCTTATGTCCCTGCTCACCATGTAAGTCCATACCACGGAGTCGTTGTACACGTCCCCGTCACTGTCAGCGTCTACATCAGTGGATGTGCCGACGTTGGGGCCGTTCAGGTAGCTATACATGGTCACCTCATTCACACCGTTACCGTCGAAGTCAGTCCACGTCACGCCTTTAGCCCCAAGGTCTCGAGTGTTAGAGCACGAGAACCTGGCCACAAGGCCGCCATATGGGTTGTATATCCTAACCTCGTAAGCCCAGCCGTTGAAGTAGGTGCCATCTCCTCCCGTATCATATGTTCCCACGTAACCCCTGACCTGGATAATATAGCCAGAGTATACTGTGTAGTAGAAGTTGCCGCAGCCTCCGTAAGAGCCTTGGGCGACGATCCTCACAGTCTCATCGGGTATTATGTAGAGGTAGTAGAGCCCTGGGTACTCGGGGTCATTATAGATGAAGCTGGTCTGATAGCTGAAAGCACCGAGCTCCCACCACCACCAGTTCCTGACCTCCGGGTAGACGTGGAGTGGCGGTGTCCATGCGTGGGCGTATCCGGCCTTGTCCAGCTGGTACGCCCCCACTAGCTTGAACCCGCTCTGGGGCGCGAAGATACCTCTCCATGCTCCTGGGCCCGCACCTCCTCCGCCTCCTGCGCCGGGTCTGCCGGGGTATAGTGGCTGCTCTGCTCCGCCCCCGACTATTGGGTGGATAACTCCGCTAGCAGACTCTACAAGGACTACTAGCTGGGATGCGAACGGGAGTATGGACTCGTTGAACACTACTAGTAGGTTTTCTCCCGGTTTGAGGGTTATGGGGTTGCCCGGCGGCGGTGGCTGTTGCACCGCTCCTCCTACGATGTCAACATCCATTAGCATGACGTCTATGTCCGGCAGGTTGTCCCTCGCATATCTAAGGTCGTATACTCTGAAGATGCTGTTGTTTAGCTTGTTTAGGAGTATGAGCTTCTCGAGTGTGACTGTCACTGTCCCGGTATTGTTTATGAATACCCCTGGGATCCACCCTGCCCTGATGAAGGCCTCATTATTAGGATCCAGGGGGTGTATCTCTATCTTCTCGTTGTAGGCTGTCTTCTCCTGTTGGAGGCTCTGCTGGACTGTTGTCCCCATCTGGACTGTAGTGTTATAGGTGTTTATGAGCATGGGGACTGCGAAGGCGAATAGGAGTGTTAGCACTATTAGGCCGCCGATGACCTCGCTCTGCCCCCTCCTAGCCCTTCTCCGGGGGGCCTTCTTCAATGACATCACTCGCACCCCGCAAGTTTGAGGGAATAAGGCCGCCGTATACGTTGGGGGCGGCCTCTGAAATATACTACTATGTTGTGCGAAGGGTTTATATCTTGAGGCCATGACCCCTCACTGTGAGGGGATATCAGTAATGAATCTTATGGTAATACTCTTAATCATTGGCTTCATATTCGGCTACCTAATACGTAGGGGGCCAACAGACGAGAAAATATTCTCAGGCTTCATATTCGCCCTAGTATTCGCCCTCCTACCGCTTGTCATTCGGCTGCTGGTGATCCTCCTCCTGTTTCTACTTTTTATACTTGCCTTGGCAATCGTGTTTTCCCGCCGATGGCCTAGATAATGTCTAGGTCGAAATCGTTTAAGAGCTTCTTAAGCTTCCTCAATTCCCTCAGAAGCTTTACACCCCTATCCGTGATGGCGAGGTAAGTGACGCTCGGAGAGTTCTCGCGGCGCAGCCTCTCAATGAGACCCCTCTCCTCGAGATCTTTTATGATTCGCCTCATCCTGTCGTATGGCAGGTTCACAACAGTAGCTAACCTTGTTGGGGTCATGGGTGCATCGTTTAACGCCTCGAGGATCTCCATTATTATGAACAGTCTACTCCTCTTCCTAGGCAACCTCGGGGATCACCCCCTCACAGGCGCGTAAGCTAATGAGAGCACAACCAGTGCGGAGCTCCTCACCACCTCCCCCAGGACTAGTGATAGCACTCCCGGCGGCGATGGTAAGAGGCTTAGACCGGCTATTCTTAGTGCGAAACCCACCACTACCAATAAGGAGACTACCCTCGCGACGCCCCTATACCTGAGTGCACTCAACACACCCGCTAGAAGGCCGACTAGATCCCCGATGGCCGCGACTAGTAGTGCGGGTGGGATAAGGAGGGCATGCTCACGGGCTCGTGGTTGTGCAGGCTTTTGAGGTGTAGCGATGAGGAAGAACCCCCCAGCAAGTAAGGGGCCTGTTAAAGTGTATAGGGTGTATGTTAGTGTTTGCTCCTCTACCACCACTGTGAGGGCGGCTGCCAGCTGGGATAACGCCAGTAGGGTCATGCCTAGGGCCGGGTCTATGACGGAACCTATGAGGGACAGGGCTCTCAGCAGCCTCAAGGCTATGTATAGAAGTAGTACTGCGCTTACGAGGTCAGCCGCTACTATCGTTACGGTTGCGGTCGTTGAGAGTGTCAAGCCCCGTCCCTCAGTATTGTTGTGGTAGGTTGCGGGGTTATAGCTGTCAGGCGTCGGACTTGTGCGTGTCCAAGTGTTTGTTTTCTACTTAATCACCTCCCGCCGACTAGGTGTAGACTTATTTCAATACCGCCTTCATGCTGGGAACCGTTGTATCCTAAGAGGTTCCTAGCATCTGAACCGTGAGCTAGAGCCCCCAGGCACTTATTGATGTTAGAAGCTCCGTGCAGCGTGATGTCTTCTGCAAGTACCACCTTAACCCAGCCTTGACCGGGCACATACCAATATAGGGCTACCCCCTCAACTTCAGCGTTTCTTGAGTTTCTTATCATACACTGAACCGTTTCTGGGGATAGGATAACACCTGTCTTATTGGTGCTCCACCGGCCATTCTGGATTATTACAACCGTGTCCCCTACCTTAGGTACGGTGGCCGAGTCCATCCGGAGCATTTCGATATTTCCATGTACCCTGATATGGCCGATGTTTTCAGCGCTAGATACCGCGGCAACAATGTTTTTGAGTGGTACATCTGGTTCTGGTCTGTCGATGATATTGTAGTATGTTGATAGGTAGTTTACTCCACCTATATAGACCTTGGCGGCTACTATTGTGTAGATAATGATTAGGAATATTGTAAGTACTGCTCTCCTGGAAATAATTTTACTATGCAATATATGCACCCCGTTCCTCACCCTTATTTATAGTTTTTACTATTACGTTATATTATATCTTATCATTGTTTATATCCTTCTTTCTGCATTACTCTATTGTTGACTGAGGGTTATAAGCTGTGCTCACATTTTGTGAGCATAGTTTTTATTTGGCAACTAGAGTTCAACCTTGATGGCGAGCCTCTCCTCAACGGTCTTGATACCCTCCCTATAGAGTCTGCTGAACTGGGGGTCGAGCCTGGAGAGCAGTGCCAGGAATACTCCGATGAGCTTCGTCTTCTCCTTTATGACGTCCATGAAGACCCTCTTCACCTGTTCGTCCCTGGTCGCGTTCGCCACCTGCTCGTAGTAGTTTATTGTGTCCAGCTCAGCAATCACGGCGAGCCTCACAGCCTCTAGTATCTCGTTGTAGCTCATGTGGATGTTCTTCTGCCTCCTCTCATGGAACCACGTCTCGATGGGGTTAACCCCGTAGCCCGCCATGCCACTGCACCTGAAAAGCTGGTGTGTTACGGGGTGCATTAAAGAGCTTAAGACTTATAGGTTTAGGATAAAAACAATAGAGTAGCTTGAATTGAGGTGAACACTGTGGCCGCTGCGAGGAGGGTTAACAAGGTCGTGTCCACTTTAATGATCCTCCTACTCCTCCTCCCCGCGCCAATGATATCTGCCTTGGGGGCCCAGGATTTTAACGTGGCGGTCGCCAAAATCATATACTATGATGATAACTCTGCCCAACCATTCGTTAAGCTGGTCTCGGAGAACCTCTCAGAGTCTCTAGACCTTAACGTGAAGGCTTTCGAACTTGCCGTTGCACTCTCCAACGATTCTGCCTCCGTATACGTCCGCTATAACGCTTCCTGGAAGTCCCCTTGGGCCTTACCCTCAACGACTAAGGCGTCCTTCGACACGAAGTTGAGCGGGGAGAAGAACAGGCTCGAGTATGACGGGAAGAGCTACTTCAGCAACGAGACAACGGTTTACGAGGCCAAGTCTAAAGGTGTCTATGAGTACAATGAGCAGACTGGAAACGTCACAGCAACGATTGATTACGATTTCAAGGTTGTTAAAGGGGATACGGGCATAATTGATACACTCTACCAGTACGTGAACGTGCTGAACTCGACCTCCATGTTCAAGATTATTGAGAAAGACGTTGAGAAGGTGGGAGACAACGAGGTCAAGATACACTTAAAGTATGAGAGCAGGGCTACCTACGACCCCCTCAGCGACTTCGAGTCTAACATCGGTAACCTGGGTCTAAACATTGACTTTAAGAGTATGGCGAGCAAGAACCTGTGGATAGACAGCGGCTTTATAAATGGCACGTTGGCCTATGGCAAGGTATACTTCATTAACGTTACGTTCAAGTTCGTGGTTAAGGGCGACGTTGCGAACGCTACAAAGTCGCCAGACGTCCTCCAAACCCTAATTCCAACAATATCCTCGATGCCCACCGAGGCCACACCCTCCTTCATAATGGAGCTAACGGAGGAGGACTACAAGCTAAAGCTCCCGACATACGCCACCATTAAGGCCTACCCGGAGAACAATACACTAGTCATCGTGTACCCTAGGGTAGTATACAAGAGTGACCCGAGCAAGACGGTTGACGAGCTGAAAACCTGGCTCAGCAGCCAGCTCAAGAGCTCCGGGCTAAACGCTACCGTCCAGGTGGAGAAAGGGAAGAGCCCGACCAAGCCTGTGGTAAGCCTACCCGAGGACGTAGCTAAGACGCTAAGCTCCGGGAAGAGGGAGATGCTACTATACGCCGGTATCGTCGTAGGCGTGATAGTTGCCGCTATAGTCATCGTGCTCGCTGCCCGCCGACTCTAAAATTCCGTATATGTTTTTCCACGGACAAACCAGTTATCCCAACACTCCTCCCACCCATACCCCACGGCAGCGCGGCCCGGCCTGCAGGCTGGGCTGCGGTGCCCTAGCGGGGAGGCATGGGATCCTTGAGGAGAGTAGCCATCATAGGCGCGGGCTACTACGGTTTCAAGCCAAGCGTGCCCGAGCTGTCCTTTAGGGAGATGATGTTTGAGGCCGCAACAAGAGCCTATCAGGACGCCGGTGTTGACCCGAGAAGCGATATCGATGGGTTTGTTAGCTGTCAGGAGGACTATTGGGAGGGTATAGCGATAGCTGACGAGTTCGCGCCAGAACCATTGGGCGGTGTGTTAAGGCCTACCTTCACCGTCGCAGGAGACCTCCTACAGGGCGTTGCCCAGGCCGTCATGATGATACGTAGCGGGGCCTTCGACGTGGTTGCCGTCGAGTCCCACTCGAAGCAGAGCGATATTGAGACGCTCCAAGGGATATACGAGCTAGCCCTCGACCCCCTCTACATTAGGCCCCTAAAGCCGGGTAACCCCCTATTCCTCGCTGCCCTAGACATGCACGCCTACCTCATGAGGACGGGTGTTGATAGGGATCTGATAGGGCTTGTGAGCGTGAAGAACAGGAGGAACGGCCTCCTAAACCCGAGGGCCAGCTACGCTGCCCGCATAACGCTTGAGGATGTTGTGGAGAGCGGGTACAGTATGTGGCCTATTAGGAGGCTTGAGACAGCTTCGTACGCTGACGGTGCTGTCGTGTTCGTGCTCGCGTCAGAGGATGTAGCTAGGAGAGTGACAGACACCCCAGTGTGGGTCGAGGGGGTAGGATACGCTACCGAGGTGGGGACGGGTAGCGTGTTCCTACACACATTCGGAAGGATGCCTGCTGCCAAGGCTGCCGCTGACATGGCGTTCAACATGGCAGGCCTCTCACCAAGGGATATCGACTCCCTCGAGATAGAGGACGGCTTCGCCTTCCTCGAGCCATTATTCCTAGAGGAGATGGGCTTCGCTAAGGAGGGGGAAGCTGTGAAGATGCTGGAGAACGGAGACCTAGACTACAACAGCGCTCTACCAGTAAACCCTAGCGGGGGGAGCCAGAGTATTGGTGTGATGCTGGAGGCGACCGGGGGAGCCCGCCTCTTAGAGGCCTACCTCCAGCTCATGGGGGCCACAGAGTACCCAACGAACGAGCCCGAGAGGGTGATGGTGGCGAGCTGGAGGGGGCCCCCGACCTACACTGCGGCGGCGGTAATCTTGTCCACAATTTGAGGGGGGTGATGGTCAGGTGAGGACGAACATTCATGTGAAGGATAAGGTCGCCATTGTCGGGGCAGGGCTGACCCTTTTCCGGAGGAGGCTCCTAGAGACTCCTAGGGAGCTGGCCTGGGAAGCGGCTAAGATGGCCCTAGACAGTGCTGGGCTGACCCTGAAGGACATAGACTGTGTTGTCATCGGGACAGCCCCCGACGCCTTCGATGGAGTCCACTTCAATGGCGAGTACCTTGCAGACGGGAGCGGTGGGTGGATGAAGCCTACAGTCAGGGTCTACGTTGGAGGGGGCACCGGTGTAATGGTTCCCGTCGCCGCATGGTGGCATGTAGCTAGTGGAATGTGCAACACTGTTCTAGCTGTTGCGGAGGAGAAGATGAGCCCGGCACACCCACACCCTCAGGGAGTCTTCGCCTACATCTGGGATCCGATCCTGGAAAGGCCCCTCGGCCCCAACCTGATATGGATCTTCGCAATGGAGATGCGCAGGTACATGCATAAGTGCGGCGCTAAGAAGGAGGACATTGCCCTCGTGAGCGTGAAGAACAAGGCGAACGCCCTAGACCACCCGGCAGCACAGGCCGCTGCCAAGATAACGGTAGAGGACGTCCTGAACAGCGAGCTCCTAGTATGGCCGGTCAACAGGCTTGACATCAGCCCTGTCAGCGATGGAGCCGCAGCCCTCGTCCTCGCGAGGGAGAACATGGCTAGGAGGATAACTGACAGCCCCGTATGGGTCGAGGGCATAGGCTTCACACTAGACAACACCCACTGGTATAACAGGGAGCTAGCCTTCCCCAGGTATGTTAACTACGCTGCTAGGATGGCCTACAAGATGGCAGGTATCGAGAGGCCGTGGAAGGAGATCGATGTCGCAGAGCCCTACGACCCATTCGACTATAAGGAGCTACACCACATCGAGGGCCTAATGCTAGCAAGGCCGTGCGAGGCCTGGAAGCTGCTGAAGGAGGGCGTATTCTATAGGGACGGAGACCTCCCGACGAGCCCGAGCGGTGGACTGCTAGGAGTGGGGAACCCTATCGCAGCGGCAGGTCTAATGAAGACTGCCGAGATCTTCTGGCAGCTCCGTTACGAGGCAGGCAGGAGGCAGGTGAAGAAGCCCGTCCACAAGGGAGTAGCCCAAGCGTGGGGAGACCTGATGCAGGCGGGCACTGTTATAGTCCTCTCGAACTAGGGGGTGTAGGAGATGACCGTGGATAAGCTTCCGGGGAGGTACCTTAAGAGGGCCGAGATGTACTCCCTCCCGGGACTAGTCCGCTACAAGCCCCAGGCAAAGTACAGGTTTAGCGCTGGAATAGCACAGTCAAAGTTCCTGAAGGGGCTCAAGGAGGGTAAGATCCTGGGAGTGAAGTGCCCGGTATGCGGACGCGTATACGTGCCCCCAAGAGCCTTTTGCGAGTACTGCCATGTCCCTATGAATGAGTGGGTTGAGCTGCCGGGTACTGGTGAGATCCATACTGCTGTGGTGAGCTACATCTCAACCTTCAGAGAGAGGATGGAGGAGCCTGAGATCGTTGGGGTCATAAAGCTCGACGCACCGGGCTACACTGAGGGGAGCTACGAGTTCGCAGGCCTCTTCCACAGGCTCTGCGGTATTAAGCCAGAGGACGTGATGAGCGGTAAAGCAATCGGGATGAGGGTGAAGCCACGGTGGAAGCCGCCGGAGGAGAGGAAGGGAGACATCAACGATATTGAGTGCTTCGAGCCGGTTGAGGGGTGAAGAGGCATGTCCTGGTGGAAGCCTAGGAGGGTCGAGGACGTAATACTCTACCCCGGGAGCCAGGAGGTCGAGGAATACGTATACACACCCGGCCTTCACGGGCTAGAGCTAGCCAAGGCCCTCAAAGAGGGCAAGATACTTGGCATGAAGTGTGGCGACAAGATCATTGTACCCCCACTCACCTTCTGCCCAGACCACGTTGAGGGCGAGTTAGTAGAGATAACAGGGAAGTGGAGGGTCACCCTATACACTGTAATATACGAGGATCTAGAGGGCAACCGCCTACCCGAGCCCGAGATCCTAGCCCTCATAAGACCTGATGGGGCCACAGGAGGCCTAATACACAGGGTTAAGGCAGAACCAGACAAGATCTACCCGGGCATGCCGGTCGAGCCTGTCTTCAAACCTGCAGAGGAGAGGACGGGCAGCATAACAGACATCCTCTACTTCACGCCTAAAGAGTAATAAGCCAACCAGTAGAAACCCCCTAAAGCCCTGTTTTCCCGCCAATTTCTATCTCAACCGCCTTCCGACTCCAGACCCCAATGTTCACCATACGATATGAACCATCTTTCCTCGTGAGCCTCGCCCTATAGATCGGTAAATAGACTAGGATCGGCTCAGGGTCTGAGAGACCGTAGAGGGATGAGGCGGTTAGCCTGGCCACAGTTGAGGTGATAGAGGGCTCTACTAGGCGGTACCCCCTTTCAGGCCTGTCCATGAGCTCGAGATCCGAGTAGGCCTTCTCCAGATCCCCCATAGGCGGCAGGATAGTATAGTATGTGCCGTCCTCATCTACATCTATTAGGCCCTTCCTCTTCAGGCTAGACAGGATCCTGCCCATAGCTTGGGGCCTCATCTGGGTCTTCTCTAGGAACTCCTCGCGTGTCATGTCGTTTTCAACGAGTAAGGCTAGGATCCTCTTCTCACTATCCCGCAGGTTCCCAATGCTAACGAGCTCCCATCTATTCTTCCCTATTATCGGGATGCTCCCGGTTCTGGCGTCCATTAAGAGTAGGGCGACCTCCTTGCTCCTCAGGATTCTCTTCCGGAACGGTGGTATTCCGGCCTCTTCCTCCCAAGAGTATACGCCTTTGACGGCATAGAAGGGGTAGTAGATGAACTCCTCCCTTGTGACCTCCTCTCTTGAGATGAAGAGGATCTTCTCCGCCTTCTTCTCAGCCTCTTTCCTCGCCTTCTCCCTCGTCAGCTGGGGCTTGGCGTAGAAGTGGGGTATGCTCTCTACCCCTTTGAGGATGTCTATTTTCCGTGATATGTCGTCTAATGTCAGGAGTTTCACTCCCAGGATCTTTGCTACCTTTTCCGCGCCGTCGGTGAAGCCGTTTGATGCGACAAGGTATACCTCCTGGAATCCGAGATCCTTTGCGACACTATGTATTTTAGCGACCCACTCCTTTGAGACAGGGCTAGAATAGTCTTTGACCTCTACAACTCCCTTGACACCCTCCTTTTCTAGGAGTATATCGATCTCGTGGAGAGCCCCGGAGTAGCCCCTGAGTCTAACGTTCCTCACAACCGTGTAGCCGATCATGGAGAAGTACTCTGCGACGACCTCCTCGAAGAGATAACCCTTCTCCCTCCACCTCCTCCCCTTGGAGGACTTCTTCGATCTCCTGTCCCTATTACGCCTCCTAGACAATACAGACCCCCAAGACCTAAACCGCAGCCTTGTATCACGTATCTCTAACATGACATTCAGCTCTTATAGCCTCTATATAATGCAATAATCTTTATGACAGAGTTGAAGGTTGCTATCCGCTTGCCACCACGAGCTTACCTGTACTCACTCAACTACAAGCCTCTCAATGTTCAGATTCGAGCAGGTGTAAAAGCGGGGTAAGAGTTTTACGCCCCCCTTTAAAGACTGGGTAACTCCAAGGTTTCGGGAACCCTTCTCATATTATATGGGTAGCGAGCTCACCTCTTATGGTGACCGGGTGTGCCTCTTGCATGCATAGTGGGCGGCGGCGAGTGGAGTGCATGTCTTGAGCACTTCCTCCTCTACCTTGGATTCGAGGTCAGAAGGGGTTGCGGTGGCGGTGAAAGGCCTGACGTCCTAATCCTAATTGAGTGTACTGACATTAGTGGGATAGTGGAAGGTGCCCGTGTGATCGCTATGCCAGCTCATGTGGCAGTCGAGTGTGGGGGCGATTATAGGGAGGCGGTGCCCCCGGTAGAGAGCCCCACACCGCTTAGAGTGCTTAAGGACAGGGGACTGCTTGTATGGCGTGGAAACTCGTATTACTTGGTGTTCCGGGAGCTTGAGCGCCTCCTGGGATGGAAGGGGCTGATATGGTATACTCCTCCGCTCTCACGTGAGAGGGTATTGTCCCTAATGGGAGGAGGGAGGGGCAGGTCGAGTTAGTGGTGGGTGACGAGTTCTCTACACTTTGTCAGGGCCTTTGGTATAACCTCTAGGACGTCACTGGCTGTCATTGCTTCCCCATAGAGCTCGTATGCCATCTCTCCGGCGAGCCCTGTTAGGAATGCTGCTGCAGCTGCCGTGTTGAGGGGGTCTGGGTCTAAGCCTTTACTGGCCCTCCTAGCAAGGAAGCCTGCTACGATGCCGCTTAATACGTCTCCTGTGCCCCCGACGCTCATTGCGGGGACGCCGCTCCTGTTGACCCTACACGGCCCCCTTGGACTGCATATGATGTCGTGTGGGGCTTTCAGGAGGACTGTTGCGCCTATAGTCTTGGCTATATCCTCTGCGATAGCCTTGAGATCATCGGAAGATTTCTTCCTATGGAGCCTCCTGGCCTCCCCCCTGTGGGGTGTTATAATGGTTAGCTCGTCTAGCTCACCTATCCTGTCTATCGCTTTAAGAGCGTCCGCGTCCATGACAATCGGTTTGTCTGGCCATCTCTCCCTCAATTCCCTGTATAACCGTGCTACGGCTTCGAGGGTCTCCTCCTCAGCACCAAGTCCTGGGCCTATGAGAATGGAGTGTGCCTTGGCAGCAGTCTCAACAACCCTCTCAATGTCATCGGCTGACAGTATATCACCCTTGTAGGGTACGGGTATGACACTGCTGAACCGTGAGGCCGCCTCTACAGCTGTGCCTTTAACGGATGAGAGGTATACCAGATCGACCCCACTCCTTGTAGCTGCCCCGGCGGAGAGGATGGCAGCACCGACATAGTATTTGCTACCGGCCACTATTAAGACTCGCCCCCCAACACCCTTGTGCGCATCCCTAGGCCGGTCTGGGAGCCTTGCTATAACGTCACCAGGGCCCGCGTATATCTCCGCCTCCCGCGGGAGGCCTATCTCCGCTACTAGAACCTCACCGGTATAGAGTGGGGCTTTCCCCATGAACAGGCCCCTCTTAGCCCACCCCATTGTCACAGTTAGGTCAGCCCTCACAGCCCCCTCCACGGCCTCACCGGTATCGGGGTTTAGGCCTGTTGGGGTGTCGATGGCTACCCTTAGGCCTCCCGACTCGTTCATCGCGTCAGCCATATCCCTTATCCTGCCACGGAGTGCACCCCTCACCCCGATACCCAGCATGGCGTCAACTATGACGTCTGCTGTTGAAAGGTCTAGCCACCCTCTCTTACCAGGCTCTAGCACCCGCACGCCCCCCGCTCTTATGAGGGCTTCTAGGTTAAGCCTCGCATCCGGGTGAGTGACCTCATGAGCACGGGAGGATAGGTGGACTACCACCTTAGCACCCCTAAGGGCTAAGTGGCGGCCGGCGACGAAGCCGTCTCCAGCGTTACCGCCCTTCCCTGCCAGTATGTGGACGCTCTTACCCTTAACACTACCTAGCTTACACTCTATGGCGTCAGCCACACTCCTCCCGGCACTCTCCATTAGGAGGAGTAGTGGTACGCCGAGGTATACACCGTTAAGCTCCGAGGCCCGGACGTGCTCAACGCTGACAGCGTCTTCTGGAGAGGCCTCATAGAGACCAGGACAGCCGCTCAACTCTATGGCACCCGTAAGGGTGGTTAGTCTCATGAGTATTTTACACTTGCAAGACAAGATTAGATAATGCAGTACTGAAGGAGACCTTCCCCGGGGAAAAAGCGGTTTTCAGGGGTTAGGCTTTGCCCTCCATCCTCCTCATACACGCTCCTAGAGACTTGGCCATGGCTATAAGGTATCCAAGACCCTTCTGGACGTCGGGATCCCTCAGAACTCCCATCAGGCCGAAGATCCCGCCCTTAGGCTCGGCCTTGGCCGGGCTTACTTCGGCTAGGGTGTTGAAGAGGCAGTAGCTGGCGTCCTCAACGTTCATCTTGAGCTGAACCGTCTTCTCCGCCTCGAGCCTCCTAGCCGCCTCGAACAGTGCTCCCAGTAGTACTCCAAGTCTTAGTAGGCTTGGATCCCTCTGTAGGCCCGCTAGTGCTTCCTCGCCCTCGCTAAGGAACGATTTTAGCATCCCTAGTATGCCTGACTTCTTGAGCTCTACCGCGACCTCGAGGAGCTCCTTTAGAGCTTCCAGCTCGAAGTCTCCCGCAATTATCTTCTCCGCCATCACATATCACCCCCACATTTAGAGCCTGAGCCTGTCAAGCCACCCCTGGTAGAAGGCGTGCTTGACCATCTTCATCAGGTAGCTCTCCACCACGTTATAGCACCTCGGCCCGCTCCACATGTGTGTCTGCCCGTCGAATGTGACCTCACACACGCCTAGGAAGCCCTTGTCCGCGACATAGGCGACACATGCTACCGGAGGTATTGGGCCTGGGCTTCCGACACCGTACTCGTCGCTCAGCAGGATCTGGGTCGCCCTGTAGGAAGCTGCATGTATGAAGACGCCGGCCGTCCCTAGTCCTGTTGGTGGCATGCTGTGCTCTCCTGTGAGGAATATGTCGTCATACTTGGGATGCCTGAAGTCTAGGGGCTTAGCAACTATGAACCTGCCTGTCGGATCCTTCTGGAACTCGGGGTTCTCCTCTAGCACCTTAGGAGACCTTGGCGGGGGCACCTTAATTAGGAGGTCGTAGGGCTCCTCGTAGTTCTTCGTCACAACGACCTTCCTCTGACCGTCGATCTTCTCAATACCATCGTGTGTCCTCACTTTAATACCGTACATATTGAAGTACTTGTCCCATAGCCTCTTAATGTCAGGGCCCAGTGCATACGTTATATCTACACCATTTGGCATCCTGGGGCTCATGAGTGTGATCTCGGGCTTTATCCCTTTAGAGGAGAGCTTATAGGCTAGGACTGTCGCGAACTCCATCGGGTATATCCCACACCTGAAAGGAACTTCAGGCACTGTTATGACGACTTTACCTCCCTTAAACTGTTTTAGGGCATTGTTGAACTCTAGTGCACCCTCCGGGCTATAGTTGTGGTAGCCCTCCTCAGCGTAGCCTGGAATTGCCTCCCAGCCGTTTCTGAGCCCTAGGACAACGAACAGGTAGTCGTATCCTAGCGTTGTTCCGTCGGCGAGTGATACGGCCCTGTTCCCGGGGTCTATATTTACTGCTTCGCCGACTACAACCTTAACGCCATACTTCTCTAACCCTCTTATGGGCGCCCTGGTCTCCTCGATCTTAGCTGTCCCTAGTGCTACGTCCATCCAGAGTGGGGGCATGTAGTGCCACTCAGTCTTGTTGACTAGTGTTATCTCATAGTCTAGGCCGAACTTCTCTTTAGCCTCTGCAAGGCTTAGTGCTGCTACTACTCCTCCAGTGCCTCCTCCTAGTATCAGAATATTCTTTGGCACGTTACTCACCCGGTTCGCATGCTCACATTGTAGGTAGTGTGGGTTTTGTGGACTATTTATGACGGTACAGGTATAGATATATGCTTAAAACGGGGGGCATCCGATTAGCTGCTCTCTACAAGCTAATGGAGGAATGAGGCGCTCATTATCCCTATAGATAGGAGGCCCCCGACTGCGAGTGCTAATGCCGCCTTCCAGGGCCTCATACCCAACAGGTAAGCCGCTATTGCGCCTGTCCACACCCCTGTGAGGGGTAGGGGTATCATGACGAAAACGACGAGCCCCAGGAACCCATATCTCTCCACTACAGGCCTGGCCCGGTTTCTAGCCCTCTCCGCATAGCTCAAGTACAGGGAAGCTATCCGGGCCAGGGGGCCCCACCCCCTCCTTATGAGGGACTCGGCTACAATGTCAGCTAATGGTAGTGCCCTGGGCAGTAAGAATGATAATATGATTACCCCTAATGAAGCTACAAAGATACTGTGCCCAGCGTCAAGGCCTAGAGCCCTCGCTGTGACGACTGCGTATCTCCCTTCGAAGCCGGGTGCTAGGCTCATTAGTAGTATGTAGATGTAGGGGTTCACCTCGGACGACCATTGCACGGATCGAACAAAGCACGCCTTATAACCACTCACCCGGTTATTGCCCGCTCCAGCTGATCATGGAGACGTACTCTCTTATGACGTCAGTGTGCGGGGCAACCATACGGACGACTTCCCTTGCCTCCGCCTCCGTGAGGAAATGCCGGCCTCGGAAGAGGGCTCTCCATCCCCCAGGCTCCCATCTCGGGATCACGTGGATGTGGAAGTGGAATATCTCCTGGCCCGCAGCCCTCCCACTATTGACGATGACGTTAACACCCGGCGCTCCGAGCTTCTCCCTGAAGATGCGGGATAGTGCTGCGGCAACCGTGAAGGCGTGGGCGACGTCCCTGGGGTCAGCGTCGTGGATGCTCTCGTAGTGGTTTCTCGTTATAACGAGGGAGTGGCCCTTCGAGACGGGGTAGATATCGAGGATTACCTTAACCCTCTCATCCTCGTATAAAACCCATGCAGGGGCCTTGCCCTCGGCTATCCTACAGAAGATGCACTCCATACCCAACACCTTATCAATGGTATCCGCCAGTGCCACACAATAAAGTGTTAAGTGGGCCGAAGGGTTCAGACACAATATAAGGGGGCGGCGTGTGAAGAGTCCACGGGCCTGAGCCCCTCCCGGGGGGCTTTGAGGAGACCTGTCTCACCTCGACGCCGCCCGTTAAAGGCTCACACCCGATCCTCGATCACGTGTATCTTCTCCGGGACAATGTCCTCTCTTATCATGTGTAATGCCTTGCTCGAGAGCTCCATCGCCCTCCGGGGTAGACGGGAGACCCCTATGCCAACCTTGACGTCCGAGACTTCAACGACCGCCTCTGCAAACGCCATGTAGTCGTTGTCGGGTAGTAGTACTATGATGTTGTCGCCCCCAAGGTACTGTGCTATACCGCCGTGCTTTGCCGCCATTTTTGTCACTGTGGCTATGAACTCTGATATCACAACTAGGCTCTCGACAAGCCCCCTCTCCCTAGTCTTGCGGCTGATACCGTTAATGTCGACGTGGGCCATGACTGTTCTACCATCGTCACCATCGACATACTCCACCTCGCCTGGTGCTACCCTCTGAAGGAGCTTGTGTGCCTTGTTGAGGGCCTCTGAGGGGTTTAGCCCCGGGACGCTGGCCATCCTCACAGGGATCCTACTCTCAAGCCTTACCTTATCCAGTATTGCCTCATGCTGCTCTCTGGAGAGGCCTGTTGAGACAGCTAGTAGGAAGTCGTGTCTTAGCGGCATTGCGAAGCCCCTCATTGAGGAGACGGTGTCCTGGAGGGATCTGTAGATGCTGGCCTGAGCCTCCTGTATGAGCCACTCCCTGTCATATCCAAGGCTCTCAGTCCACTCCCTGTAGCCCATTAACTCTATCAGTGCCAGCCTCAACACCGACCCCCCGCCACTCACCCGTCAAACTTGGCCGCTCACTACGGGTTGCACTCCCAGGTCTAAGGCGGCGACTCTATACTTATACCTACTCTACAGTGAACCCCCTCTCCCCGGAGGAGGCCTTACTCCTGAACGACTTAGCCCTTCTAGCCATCTTAACGGCAGCCTCTACCGCCCTAGCGGCGTACTCCTCCGCCCTCTCAATGGCCTCATCCCTGCTGGCGCCGGGGCCTATGATCCCGAGGGTCACCGGCACACCATACTGTATGCCCAGGTCGAGGATCTTCCTCGCCGCCTGGTGTGCCACGACCTCGTCGTGCTCCGTCTCGCCCTTGACTACCGCCCCGAGCACGGCCACCGCATCTACCTTCATGTTCTTGAGGATCTCGGCTACCGCGAAGGGGGAATCGAACGTGCCGGGAACCTTGTAGACAGCCTCAACGCTTGCGCCAAGGAACCTGGCATGGCTAACAGCCTTCTCCAGCATGACCCTAGTAATGTCATAGTTGAACTCTGAGACCACTATTGCTAGCTTAACCTCATCCATCTTCTCACTCAACAGCCCACACCCCTTACTGAGGCTCCCCAGGATACCTAGGACGGGCTTTAGGGGAGGTATTTACATACATCTTCTACCTTAATCTACCTTACACGTAAACCCGTATACCCTGGGGCAATGACCTGGCATAGCAGGTGTGAGCCCGCCCCTTGGGCAGTGAGCGGGCCGCGCGGGAGGGAGCCCCCCTTTGATACCCGTTTTTATAAAGTCCTGACTCCATTGTTCAACCACTATTTTACCTATGTATATCCCGCCAGGTCAAACCAAACCTCTAATACCTCCAAGCCCACAATCATGAGACGGTGAGCCAGGAGTGGCAGCATCAATAAGGCTCAGGGTGGCGGAGGCTTACCCGAAGGATAAGGGCAAGAAGATCGCTAGGATAGGAAGGCCGACAATGCAGAAGCTAGGGGTCAGTATAGGGGACTTCATACGCATCCACGGGAGGACAGGTAGCGTAGTCGCGGTCGTATGGCCCCTCCATCCCGACGATGAGGGTATGGACATCATCAGGGTCGACGGCTACCTGAGGGCTGCACTTGGCGTGACCGTGGGGGACGTGGTGACGGTTGAGAAGGCGGAGAAGGTTCAGCCCGCCCGTAAGGTGGTGTTCGCCCCTACAACGCCCATAAGGTTCGGGCACGACTTCGTCGATTTCGTGAAACAAGTTCTACTGGGCAAGCCTGTGGCTAGGGGGGAGACCCTCATCATCCCGATGTTCACCGACATACCACTAGTGGTAGTCAGCACGCAGCCGGCACAGATCGTGTACATAACGGAGGCAACGGAGATCGAGATAAGAGAGAAGCCCATGAGGGAGGAGGAGTTAGCCAGGGCCCGCAACGTCCCAAAGGTTACATGGGAGGACATTGGAGACCTCGAGGAGGCTAAGGAGAGGATAAGGGAGATCGTTGAGCTGCCGATGAAGCACCCCGAGCTGTTCGAGCACCTAGGTATCGAGCCGCCGAAGGGCATCCTCCTCTATGGGCCGCCCGGTACTGGTAAGACCCTGCTCGCCAAGGCCCTCGCTAACGAGATCGGGGCTTACTTCATAAGCATAAACGGCCCCGAGATCATGAGCAAGTTCTATGGTGAGAGCGAGCAGAGGCTCAGGGAGATCTTCAAGGAGGCGGAGGAGAACGCCCCGAGCATAATATTCATCGACGAGATCGACGCCATAGCCCCCAAGAGGGAGGAGGTGACAGGCGAGGTCGAGAAGAGGGTCGTGGCACAGCTACTTACCCTAATGGACGGGCTCAAGGAGAGGGGTAAGGTCATAGTCATCGGGGCAACAAACAGGCCTGACGCCATAGACCCAGCATTAAGGAGGCCCGGGAGGTTCGATAGGGAGATCGAGATCAGGCCTCCAGATAAGAGGGCTAGGATCGAGATCCTCAAGGTTCACACCAGGAACATGCCCCTATGCACGGAGGAGGACGTCAAGAAGGGAGCCTGCAAGAAGGAGGACATCGTCGACCTCGAGAAAATAGCTGAGATGACCCACGGCTATACGGGTGCAGACCTCGCAGCGCTCGCCAAGGAGGCGGCAATGGCAGCGCTCAGGAGGTTCATTAGGGAGAAGAAGATCGACCTTGAGGGAGAGACCATACCTGCGAGCATAATCAAGGATCTAAAGGTAACCATGGGCGACTTCCTAGAGGCTATGAAGCTAGTAAGGCCCACCCTCATAAGAGAGGTATACGTTGAGGTGCCGACCGTACACTGGGACGACATCGGGGGGCTGGAGCAGGTTAAGCAGGAGCTCAGGGAGGCTGTGGAGTGGCCCCTCAAGTACCCGAAGATCTTCGAGGAGATGGGTATCAGGCCTCCTAAGGGCATCCTCCTCTTCGGCCCACCCGGTACTGGTAAGACCCTTCTAGCCAAGGCTGCGGCTACCGAGAGCCAGGCCAACTTCATAGCAGTGAGGGGCCCGGAGATCCTGAGCAAGTGGGTGGGAGAGAGCGAGAAGGCCATAAGGAAGATCTTCGAGAGGGCCAGGCAGGTCGCCCCGACCATAGTGTTCTTCGACGAGATCGACTCCATCGCTCCGGCAAGGGGTTACAGGCACGACACTAGCGGTGTTACTGACAGGATAGTGAACCAGCTACTAACAGAGATGGACGGCATACAGCCACTGCAGAACGTGGTCGTGATAGCCGCTACTAACAGGCCCGACATACTAGACCCGGCCCTACTGAGGCCTGGAAGGTTCGACAGGATCATCTATGTCCCACCACCGGACAAGGAGGCTAGGAAGGAGATCTTCAAGATCCACACAAGGAGGGTGCCGCTGTGCAGTGAGGAGCACGTGAAGAAAGGCCTATGCAGCGAAGACGACATAGTAGACCTCGACAAGCTAGCCGAGATGACCGAGGGCTACACAGGAGCAGACATAGAGGCCGTAGTCCGGGAGGCCGTAATGATAAAGCTAAGGGAGAAGCTCGAAGTCGGCCCAGTCGGGATGAAACACTTCCGCCAGGCCCTAAAGAAGATCCCGCCAAGCCTAACCCCCGATGACATTAGGAGGTACGAGAGGCTGGCAAGAGAGCTGAAGAGAATGACAATAGGCGGCTAACCGTTTGTCCCTACCGCTTCATTTTGTTTAAGATTGTAGCGTTCCGTCTCAGCGGTAGGGACTTCCACCTCGCCCATAGGGGTTTGGGTATCCCTATGGGGTCATGGGTGGCGGTCGAGCCCAACGGCACGAGGCTCCCATCTAGGATAAGACGCCCGCCCGGGCTTGGAGCACGGCTCCCATCGCCCTGGCGGGCCCTGAGGAGGAGGTTCCATACAGCTACAACGTCCCGGTGCCACAGCTCTCCGCCCACGCTACACCTCCCTATCCTAGAGCCGTTACTGTAGACTATCGGAGCACCATGAACCGGGCAAAGCTTGGAAGTATACTTCGGGCTAACGTAGATTACTGGTACACCGCGCTCCCTAGCCTTCTCCTCAATAGCCCTCTGGATACCCCTGAAGCTGGCCTGGAAAATCCTGTGCCGTAACTGCTTGTCCCTTATCCTAGCAATCATACTGTTTGCTACTCTCTTACCTAGCCTCTCAAGAACGATAGCGTATCGCTTTTCACGAGCAGTCCTGACTATAATGTTAGCCACTTTCCACCTAATGTCATGCTTCCTCTTACTCTCCTTAAGCTTTCCTATGGCCTTCCTCTTACCCCTAGACTTTACGCCGTAGAGCTTGTCGTACCGCTCTTGTAGTTTCTTCCTACGATAGTAGTAGCCAAGGACAAGCTTCTTTGTATTTGTCTCGAAGAGGAATGCAATGCCATCAGCCAGCATGGTTACATTATCTTCGTTAACGTCTACAGGTAGATATCCTATAGGCTCATACTCTTCAACCTCCTTAACGAAGGTTAAATAGATTACGAGCCGCCTATTCCTCCCGTCAAGCTTTATCTTAGCCTCAGAAGCCAGCCTCCAACCACTGTTAACGTATTTCCAGTACTGCTTGTGGGGCTCAACCTCTACAGTTATTCACCCCTTGTGGGTAGCCACCTTAACTGATGTGTATCCACTAGGCTTCCATAGGTGGTCGTCAAGCCATATGCTGACCCTCCTAACCTCCGGATACTCTCTTCCAGTTAACCCAAGCCTCTTCAGCCTCAGGAAGCTCTTGGCCCTAGTACTAGCGTCTTGACAGGCGGTATAGGCGTAATGCGATGGCAGTTGAGGATAGAGCTTTCTCATCTCACGGTAGTGCAACGCTTTGAGCCTTGTAAAGCTCTTGATATTGTTTCTAACAGCGTATATTACTAGCTGCTCTATCATGTTTCGATACATTCCCTCAAGCTCAACGAATATCCTGAACACTTTTCTCGGCAGCCTGGTACTGCTCACTATGACAGTCCTAGCAGCTCTAGCCATTCCCCTCTACCTCTTCTAGGAGGCTCTTGAAGCCTTGAACCAAGCGCTTCTTCCTGTGGCTTCTCATACCGTAGAGCTTGCCAGCAAACGATGTTACTACCGCTAATAGGTCTTCGACTAGCTCCTGGTAAGCGTCCTTTGGCTCCTCGCCATAGAGGGCTTCTATATTTACACCAAACTGTTTGAAGAAGTACTCAAGATATTCAAAGCCGAAGCGGGTTAATCTATCCCTGTAGGTGATAACAACAACATCTACCTGCTTGTTTACCACGTAGTTGAAGAGCCTTGTTAAGCCTCTACGGTTGGTCTTTAGCCCGCTAGCTATGTCGCTTAGGACATCCACGACCCTATAGCCCTTGGTGGAGCAGTACTGTGTGATGTAGTGTATTTGTCTCTCTAGGTCGCTCTTCTGGTCGCTAGAGCTCACACGGGCATATATGACGGCTCTAACCTTTCCTGTCCCTGCTTTCCCACCAATTATCCTCTCGATCTCGCTCTCCGGTATCATCCACCTGCCAGTAGGAGTCCTGATTGCCCTGATCTTGCCAGAGTATATCCACCTCTTCAAAGTGATGAAGCTTATTCCAAGCCTTTTGCACGCTTCCCTAGGTGGCAGTAGCCTCTCCGTCAACTGCCATTCTCCGACATAGTATGATACAATTTGATATATTTAAGCATTACTGCCCCAACTCTTTACCTGAAACCCTCCACCAGATTTTACCCCAGCCTGGGCGACTGGGTCAGCCCAGGGTGTTCCTAGTTGGAGGATGGCTTAGAGGTTGAAGGTAAGTACAGGATAAGCTGTAATATGGTGGAAGAGATAGCCTCAACCATAACAAGACTGGGGGGCGTCAGCCTAGGGGAGGCCTTAGAGGAGGACAAGTACTACCAGCACCCTTGCCGTAACTTCGGCTCGACAGACGAGGCGTTGAGGATCCGGTATGTCCGCGGAAAACTGGAGAGCCTGACCTACAAGGGGCCCAAGAGGCCGGGAAACGTTAAGGCCAGGACAGAGCTCATCCTCAAGCCTATCGGTGGCCCTGTGGAGGAAGTACTCGAGAAGCTTGGCTTTAAACCAGTAGCCGTCGTCGTCAAGCGGAGAAGATACTACAGGCTTGGGAAGGCCCTAATCACCATCGACAGGGTCGAAGGCCTCGGGTGCTTCATCGAGATCGAGGCCCCTACCCCAGGAGAGATCCAAGATATAGCTAGAGAGCTCGGGATAACATCGCCACCAATACTGGAGAGCTACCTGGAGATGCTCCTAAGGGAAAAAGGCCTGCTATGAGGGGGGCAACCGGGGCCTAGGAGTGTTTCTCGACCCACTCCCTCACGAGCTTCTTAAACTCCCTCATCCACGCGGGGTTATCAGGCCATGCCCTGCTCGTTACAAGGTTCCCGTCCACTACGACCTCCTCATCAACCCACTCCGCCCCTGCGTTGACAACGTCGGGCTTAACCGCAATGTAACTAGTCATCCTGCGGCCCTTCAACCTCTCAGGTGCAGCGGCTAAGAGCACCAGGGGGGCGTGGCATATCGCTGCAACTGGCTTACCCTCCTCCATGAAGTGCTTCACAATCTCAACGACCTTAGGGTACAGCCTAACATACTCGGGAAGCCTCCCGCCCGGGATCACGAGGCCATCATACTCCCCAGGGTCTACCTCGTCGAACGACTTATCAGCAGCCCACCTGTACCCCGGCTTCTCAGTGTAGGTGTCCCAGCCCGGCTCGAAGTCGTGGACAACAGTCTGGAACTTCTTCCTCTTAGGGGCCGCAACGTGAACCTCCCAACCCTCCTCGCGGAGGCTAAAGTATGGGTATAGGATCTCGAGGGCCTCAGCCGCGTCCCCACCTAGAACGAGGATCTTAGGGGTTCTAGCCATTCCTATCACCCTGTAATCAAGTTTACGGTCACGTTCTCGACTAAATAGTAAGTATAATGGGGGAATTTAAGCCTAAACCAGTACTTTTCATACCTTAGTATCCTAAGCAAATTACCTTCCAAGCACGGCTTTTCCATTGCCTACAAACCGGCTCCAACTAGCTTTAGCTCCCTCTTGTACTTCATTAGTGAGGCGTGCAATTCACGGTATTTCAGATGTGAGGAGGATATCAGTTAGCAAGATATTATTGTCCTCCTAACAACTTCGTCGTCATATGAGCCCTCGTATATTAGGTTGCCCGAGCTCATGACAACTAGCCTATCCGGCTCCAGGCCTGGCAACATTATGTGGGATACAACGATAACCTTACTCCCTCCCTCGCTCTTCTCTCTCAGTATTCCCTCTATTAGCTCACGCCCCCTGAGATCTAAGCCTAGCAGGGGGTCGTCGAGTATGATTAGGGGTCTACGCGACGACAGGGGCTCCACCAATGCCAGCCTACGCTGGAACCCTCTGGAGAGCTCATAGAACCTTTTATTAATGTGCTCCCTCAGTTCCAGCGTCTCTGCCGTCTTCCACACTGTTGGGCCGTACTGGGTTTCGAGGTGCTCCAGGTGTGTTCTTACCTTGATGCTGTGGGGGATGCCGTCTTTCTCTCCGAGGTACGTTGTTCTAGCGTATATCTGTGGCCTATGCTTCAGGGGGTCTAGGCCGAATACTCTCACCCTACCCTTACTGGCCCGTATGAGGCCTAACATCACCTTTATGAGGGTTGATTTTCCGCTGCCGTTTGGGCCTATGACGAGTATCCTGTCTCCCTTTAATGTTAGGCTTACATTATCGACCGCAAGCACTTTACCGTATTTTACTGTCACGCCCTCGAACGTGGCTATTTCATCCTTCATTATTTTTCCTCACCCCACTGGCGGTTATGGGGGCGTTATTGTTACCTCAACAGTTGGCTGCTCGCTCTGGACGCATGGGCCTGTTACGGTGACGTTCACGTTGACTAGGATTAGTGGAATAGGGTTTTCTATGGTAATGGTGAAGTTATAGGCCCCCGTTATAGTGCTCTCCTTCATCCCAAGCGGGTGGATCCTCATCTCTATGCTCTGACATTTAATGCCCTCTATACTGACACTCACCTCGTATTTCCCTACGGGCTCAACCCCTGAGATCTGGAGAGTGAAGTCCGCCCTCCCCTCAGCCTTCAGATACGCTATTGAACCCGCCTGCGGGCTGGCATGGTAGAGGTCGTCTTGGAACGTAATTCCGTGCTTGTAGAATGCACCGCTATAGCCTATAATAGAGGCCGCTGAGGCCATCACTAGGATCAGGGCGATCTCGGCTAGTAACACTGTCCCACCCTTAGCCATTGCCCGTCAACCTCCACCTCTCAATAAGATACTCTAAACCTACGAGCAGCAGGGCCGCCAGAGCCATGGCATATACTAGGATATGCAGCTTAGAGCCCAGGAGCATAATGAGGAAGTAATAGGTCAGCAGGAATCCCGTTATGCCTGCCTCAACCCTCTTGCTCACTATTGTGAGTAAGGTTGAGAAGATGCCAGCTGTTAAGACTAGCGTGGCCTGAACCATTATAATAGTCCAGGCCGCCCCGTTTAAGGAGTTCTCAACCCAGTAGTATAAGCTCTCAAACCCCACGGCCACAAGAACCGGGGAAACGGTCAGAACTCCTAGGAGTAGTGACACGATAACCACCCCGCCAGGGCCGAGGTTGAGCCTCACGTCACTATAGGGCCTTGTCCGCACGTACCT
>WAOT01000055.1 GCA_015521115.1 Desulfurococcales archaeon | reverse complement strand
TTATTAGGTCGGGGGCCCCAGGCCCTGCCCCGATGATGTATACCCTCCCCCTCACCACTCCCTCCCCGGTGACCCTGCTATTGTGGATGCCGCTCTCTCAGCCATCTCGACGAGATCCCCTCCCGCCTCATGTATGAGGAGAGGCTTAGGCCTTGTGAGGCTGTAGTCTGCGGCTATGAAGACCCTCTTCTCTGCAAAGGCCGTAGCACCGACAGGCACACCGCACCCTCCACGTAGGGTTTGGAGGAATGCTATCTCAGCCTCAGCCTCACGTGTCGTCTCAGGATGTGTTGCCTCCCGGAGGAGTCGGGCTATACTCGTCTCCCTCAACGCCACCACAGCGATCAGGCCTTGCCCGGGCGTGGGGACGAAACGCTCGGGATCTAAGACTAGCCTAGGCCTCTCAATACCCAGCCTTGCCAGGCCAGCTTCAGCGGCGACGAGGTAGTCCGCCCTCCCTTCATCAAGCCTCCTCAACCGTGTATCAACATTCCCCCTTATCCACGTAGTCTCCACACGGCTGTTGGTATGAAGTACTGCACCCTTCCTCCTGGGGGAGCCTGCAGCCACCACTGTTCCCGGCGGGAGATCTTCTAGTGGTAGGACTCTCAGCCCACGCCTAGGCACCAGAGAGTCGCTCCTAGGCCCTCTCGGGGGTACCATCACTATTTCCAGCTCGTTGGGGAGCCTTGAGGGTAAGTCTTTGAGGCTGTGAATGGCGACGTCTGCGAGCCCATCGAGGACTGCCTTGTTCACCTCCTTCTCAAAGACCCCCTTCCTACCTATCTCGTGTAACGGCTTATCCTTTACATGATCACCGAGCGTCTTGACGCCTATGACCTCGTATGAGAGGCCTCCAAGCTTCCTCGACGCATACTCCATAGCGATCCTAACTTGCTCCAGGCTCAACCTGCTAGTCCTTGCAGCGACACGGATCTTCAAGACAGCCCAGCCCCCCGAAGGGCCTTTTCGAACGCCTCCGCGAACTCAGCCGCCTCAGTGTCGGTGTGGACTATGCTCGTGAAGACCGCCTCAAGCTGGCTTGGGGCTATGAAGACCCCGCTTTTTATAAGCTCCTCGTGAATTCGAGTGTATAGCTTCTTATCGGCCTTATCAACATCTGAGGGTGAGACGACCTTTTCCACCCCTATGAAGAACTGGAGCATTGGGCCAACCCGGTTCACCGTATAAGCCTTCCCCGTTGACGAGAGGGTCTCAACTATTATCTTCTCGATGGAAGCCGCATGTCTTATAGCAGGTTCGAGCCCCTCCCTCTCTAAAACCTCGATTGTCGCGAGCCCAGCAGCCATTGCTATTGGGTGGCCGTTGAAGGTGCCAGCGTTAAACACTTTCCCCGATGGCGTGAGGTTGTCCATTATCTCACCGGGCCCGACGACAGCCCCCACAGGCATGCCTCCACCAATGACCTTACCTAGGGTTACCAGATCAGCCCTTACACCATAGAACTCCTGTGCTCCGCCGAGCGAGAGCCTGAAGCCGGTTATCACCTCGTCCATTATCATGAGGGCCCCATACTTCCTCGTAAGCCTCCGGATCTCCTCTAGGAACCCCTCCCTCGGTGGTATGACACCATAGTTGCCTGCGACTGGCTCAACAATTACGGCGGCGATCTCCTCACCCCTCTCCTCGAACACCCCCCTCAAACCGTCAATATCGTTGTAGTCCACCACTAGTACGAGCCTCGTAACCTCCTCCGGGATCCCTGGGCTCTTAGGGACGCCTAGATGGCTTGCAGCGCTCCCTGCTCCAACGAGCACGTGGTCGTGAGCGCCGTGGTAGCATCCGTTGAATTTTACGATGAGCTTCCTCCCTGTGTAGGCTCTTGCGAGGCGTATTGCAAGCATTGTCGCCTCTGTCCCACTATTTACAAACCTGACCTTTCCGCCAGGGTATACGTGTTCAACGACCTTCTCCGCTAGCTCAACCTCTAGGGGGCTCGTATTCCCATATAGCCAGCCCGCCTCTAGGGCCTCCCTGATCTTCTCTAAGACGTGGGGGTGTTTATGGCCTAGTATCAGGGGCCCATATCCTAGCACGTAGTCAACAAGTTTCCCCCATTTTGCATCGTAGAGGTAGGGGCCTTCACCTGAGACGGCAATTATCGGTTCTGGCCTCGTAAGGGCCCTTACAGGGCTATTAACGCCCCCAACCAGAACCCTCCTGGCCCTCTCGAGGATCTCCTCCTTGACGGTCGCCACGGCTGTATCACCCCCTTAGGAGTTTGGCTGCGTCTAGTGCATGGTATGTTATTATTATGTCGGCCCCGGCCCTCTTGATCGAGGTTAGCACTTCGAGCATGAGACTGTTATAGTCTCCATATCCCCCCTCAGCTAGGAGCTTGACCATCATGTACTCCCCGCTCACGTTATACGCTGCAAGCGGGTGAGTGGTGATCGTGGTGTGGAGCCTGTATATGACGTCTAGGTAGGGGAGTGCGGGCTTGACCATTAGTATGTCTGCACCCTCAGCAACATCTAGGAGTGCCTCCTTCAGTATGTCGTGTGTGTTACCGGGATCCATCTGATAGCTCCTTCTATCACCCCAGCGGGGTGCACTGTCCATGACGTCACGGAACGGGCCGTAGAAGCTGCTTGCATACTTGACACTATACGACATTATGGAGACATCACTGAACCCCTCACCATCTAGGGCCTCCCTTATAGCCTTAACCTGGCCGTCCATCATCCCGCTGGGTGCAATGATGTCTGCACCGGCATCGGCCTGGCTAACAGCTATCCTCCTATAGATCTCGAGCGTAGCATCATTATCAATACAGACCCCTCTCCTACACTTCTTAGGCACACCACAGTGGCCATGGCTAGCATAGCCGCAGATACAGAGGTCTGCAGCGATCACCGGCTCCCAGCCGATCTCCTTCCTTATATGCCGGATAGCCTCCTGGACTGGGCCGTCAGATGCATAGGCCCTGGAGGCCGCTTCATCCTTAACCTTGGGAACCCCGAATAAGAGGAAGGCCTTGACCCCCAACTCTAGAGCCCTGCCTATGTGGTCGACTAGCTCCTTCGACGTTGGCGGGTAATAGTAGTGCCCGGGGAGGCTCTCGATAGGAGCAGGCCTCTCCAGGGCCTCACTGACAAACACCGGTAGCACCAGGTCTGAAGGGCTGAGGGAGACGTCTCTAACGAGATCCCTTATAGCAGTAGTCAAACGAAGCCTTCGAGGCCTACTTACTGGGAACTCGGGGAGCACGAACACTATACTCACCCCTACCCTCCAACTCCTCCATAAGGATAGAGAGGAAGTGCTCGAACGAGGAGCCCTCAACCGAGGCCCTGCGGAGGGATACGAGTATGGGGTGGAGGAGGCGGCTCACCGCGAGCTCAACATGCCTCCTCACACCATCATGCGATACTTCCTCGGTAATGTGACGGGAGTATTCGAGGAGGGCCCTGATAACACTGGACACCCTCATCTCCGCTATCTTCCTAATAAGGGACTCGAGCTCCTCCTCCACTATCATCTCAGCCTGTGGGACAAACCTAAGATTACCCCTAATAGCCTCCTCTATCTCCCCCCGCAGGTCGTCCATGCCAAACACGTTGTCCCCGCTGAAGACTGGAGGGTTCGAGAGGTCTACCACGAAGCGAGAGATCTCCGGTATATAGCCTGGAGGTCTATACCCTGTAACAGCGACAAAAGCCACATCGTATGGGGCGTGATCCCTTATCCCCTCTATTGTGGTAGCCACAGCATACTCACACATGTTAGATAGTGCTGCAGCCCTCTCTAGGCTCCTCGAAGAGACAACCACCCTCTCCGGCCCCCTGCGACAAAGGATTGCAAGCACCCTCCTAGCGGCCTTCCCTGTGCCCACGATCAAAGCATTCCTCACATTACCAGCTAGGCGGTACGCTAGGGACACCGCAGCGGAGGGATAGCCCACCCTAGACCTACCTAGGGGGGTCTCCCTCCTAACCCTTCTACCCGCCATGAGCGCGCTGCGGAAAACGATCTCGAGGAAGCTACTCACCCTCCCCAGCTCCCTCGACCTTTGTATGGCCTGCCTGACCTGTCCGAGTATCTCTGGCTCGCCGATTATCTGGGATTCGAGGCCTGCAGCGATCCTGAGGAGCCTCCTTGCAGCCTCAACACCCCATACCACCCTAGGGTTCCCGCCTGCCTCCTCGATCACCCGCAAGACCCGGTCTACACTGCCCCCTCTAGGTGTATCCATGTAGACCTCAAACCTGTTGCATGTGGCTAGTACAACCACGCCCTCAGCCTCGACACTTTCATAGATTGTGTCAACCTCTGTCTCTAGCCTCCCGATTACCTCCAGCGGTGACTCCTTATGACTGGTGTAGACTGCTACAAGCCTCCCTAGCAGCTCTCCTACTGCCCCCTCCTCCACCCCACTCCCCACTAATCAGCCTAGACATCTTCTAATATCACGTCTCGTAAGTCTAGAGCGGTACTCGCGGCTACCCCGTATTTACATGTAAGTACGATAACAGGAATTCCCGGGCAACTGGACTTAACCCAAGGAGAGGAGTATGAGGTTAGCCCTCGTCCACCACAGGCCGGGGAGGAGGGAAGGCTACCACCACATAGAGGATCTCGCTGAAACGATATCAAGGCTAACGGGCTGGGAGGTGGAAGGTGTAGAGATCGGATCGCCTGCCCATAACTCGTATGATGCTGCTGTCATCCTTCTACTCTCACGTGGAGGACACTACCTAGAGGCCTTAGAATCTGTTCGTGCTGAAAAGGTCGTAGGCCCAATACCACCATGGCTACCCGCGCTAGCATTGACGGGGGTAGAGGGGTTGAAGGGTTCGAGGCGAGTAGCCCTAGTCTATTGGGGGGCTAAGAGGAATAGGGAGGAGCATGACAGGGGCTATGCGGAGATAGCCTCAAACGCTTCATCGCTACTCAATTGTAAGGTCGACCCGGTACCGCATGATACTGTGAAGGAGGATCCCCGAGCCTTCAAGGATAAGTATGACTCCATAGTAGTGCTAACCCTGCTCCCCAGCAGGCTCCCCCGCTTGCTCTCAAAGTATGTTGGAGGAGAGATTGTTGAGGCACAACTCCTACCCAGCTCTAAGGGGATGCTGACGGCATGGATAATATCGGTTGCCTCAACATTAACAGGATCCACCTAACCGCGAGCTTGGGAGAGCTCCTCCATGACCACCGCTATAGCCCTCTCGAAGGCCTCCTCCTCGCGCCCCTCCCCCACTAGTTTGACGAACTCCTTGTCCTCCTCCACTATAAAGTAGAGGGGGAGGCGCTCCTTAGCATTTGGAATGTTCGACTTCAGCCACCTCTTGATCCTGGCCATGACCCTATACAGCGTCCGGATGTACGTGTTGTCTTCTAGGACTTCAAACACCATGTCACGGGCCTGCCTCGCAGCTATCCCTGTTGCCCCAAGGCTTGTGACTGCAAACTTTAGGCCGTAGCTCGTCTCCCCGCTGAACGGGACAATAACATTACCGCTCAACGCATCGACCCCGTTGTTCACCAGCTTCCTCATACTCAGCGCTAACCTGGAAGCTCTACCGTCAACCTCTCTATCCCCGGTTGCTATCACAACCAGGTTCGCCCACTCGATAGCGGCCCGGAGGGCCTCTTCCCTGGAGAGGTCAGCCTCAATAAGCTCTAACCCCTCGCACTGGGCTCTCACAAGCTCTTCGCTGAAATCAAGCGAGTACACCCTCACCTGAGCCCCGGCCCGGCAGAAGTGGAGGGCCCTCCTAGTACCTAGCCTTCCTCCGCCCAGTACTGAGACTTTTAGGTTTGAAGGGTTGATGTAGAGCGGTATCCACTCACCCATTACTCAGCCCACCTCTCCCAGATCCTGAGTGGGTCTATGAAGCATGCTGGGTCATCGCCCCAGAAGTCGCCCGTAGCAACGAGGGCCCTGTTCCTGCTACCACCACCACAGATGTCGCGGAAGGGGCAGCTCGAGCACTTGGGGCCTCTCAGCCTATCACCGACCTCTAGGAAGGGGCGTAGTCTGGGGTTGTCGGGTCGGAGTATTTCTGACAGCTCCTGCCTCCGTAGGTCTCCTATTATTATGTAGTCTATGAACTGGCAGGGCCTGACTGTGCCGTCAGGGTATATGCTCGCCGTTTTGCGGCCACAGTCTCCCTGGGCGCCTAGTAGTTCCAGGTACTCCTTGAACTCATCCCTTGACCTGGAGAGCACGTCGGCCACGTATATCCCTGCGAAGTTCATCCTGACAAGGAGGATCTCGAGCACTCCATCATATTCCCTCGCCTTCTCAATTAGAGAGTCTATGAGCCGTTTAAGCTCCTCCCCCCGGGGGACTTGACCTGCTATCTGGGCCCCCCTCCCTATAGTGTCAAGGAGGTAGACGCTAACCCTCTCCAGCCCCAGATCCGCGGCGAAATCGATCATCCTCGGTATCTCATCGAGGTTATCCCTTGTGGCGGTAACCCTCAGCCCCGTTGGTAGGCCTGCTGCGACACTGTTCTTCATACCCCTAACAGCCGCCTTCCAAGAACCCTTAACACCTCTGAACTTATCATGTAACTCCTCGTCGAGGCTATCGAGGCTCACGCCAACATATGATACCCCCAGCTCTTTGAGCCTTAACGCTGTCTCAGGGGTAATCAGGGTTCCATTGGTTGAGACGCTTGTCTTAGGCTTCCCCACGCTGTGGAAGAATTCGAGGGCTCTCCAGAACTTTTCTGAGATGAGGGGTTCGCCGCCCGTGAAGACGACAAGCGGGATACCGTGATCCACGATCTGCCTTGCCACGTTGAGGACTTCACCGACACTAAGCTCCGGTAGGGTGATGTCGGGGCCGGCGTTGATATAGCAGTGCTCACACCTCAAGTTACACTTATACGTGATGTTCCAGAATATGACGGGCCTTATGACTGAGGTGAACCTGCTAGGCCTCCCCCTATGATATCTCCCCTTAATCCGGGTCGATACCGTGCCCCTTCCAGTGACCATTACACTTAAGGGGATCACGTGCAATCACCTCATAACGCCCGGCTTCAGATCCGCAAGGCTCCGGATGACGTGGAAACTCCTAGGAGAACACTTCTCAACCGCCTCCCCGACTAGTTCCTTTATCATCTCCCTGCTCACCGCGTGAACCATGAAATAGCACGTATGCCTCCACGCACCCTCCGGTATAGACCTCCTAAGAACAACGTGCGTCGTGAAGGGGAGCTGCGTGGCGCATTGGCAGAGGGACTCCTCGCATCCGGAAGGCTCCATTACGACCATTGCATTCTCGTTGAACCCCACCCTTCTACCGTCTAGTGCCGCCCCAGGATCTCCTAGGAGGCCTTTCTCGAGGAGGTTCCAGGCGGTCTCGGCCGCCTCATCCACGCCTACGCCGAGCGCCTCTGCTATCCTACTGTAGGGGCTCCTCTCTATAGGAAGGCTCCTGAACATCCTTAGGACTTCAGCGGGGATCCCTAAGTCCTCGGGTCTTGGTGGGTCGGGTGAGACCGTACTGTAGGGGCCAGCCCATGATATTCCCCTCTCGAGGTCGTATTTGACGCTCAGCTTGTATGTCCGTTTGGAGTACAAAATTATGGCCTCCACGCCCAGCTCTTTTTTGACGTGTTCCACGTGGCCTATTAGCTCCTCCATGCTGCGCCTCTTCGTTACTACCCAAACGTTATACTCGGGGTGGTCTCTTAGGTAGACGTGTGTGGCGTATCGATCCACCCGGTAGATCTTAGCGAGCCTCTCGTGGAGCCCTGGCGCCTTGTACGCTATAAGGGCCGCTTTCAACCCTACGCTGCGGTAGTTCACGTAGAACCCTACCCTCTTGAGGATCCCTATGCTCTTGAGCCTCCTAAGCCTATCCAGCAGCTCCTCCTCCCTTATGCCAAGCCTCTCGGCTACCGTCTCGTAGGGGTATGGGTCTCGGGGGAACCTGTATTGGAGCTCCATCAATATGCTCTTATCAAGCGTGTCTAGCTCCATGGGCCGACACCTCCATGATCTCAGGGGGCAGGGAGCCGGGCGTGTAGGGGCAGGCAGGGTCTTCGGCGTAGGGATCACCTGTGTAAGCGTAGGCCCTCGCCCTGCTACCCCCGCATATCCTCTTAAACTCGCAAGTGGCGCATCTCCCCTTGACCTTCTCTCTAAGTGTGGTGAATAGCCTAGTCCTCCTATAGATCTCGACTAGGCTCTTCACACGCACGTTGCCCGCTGAGAGTGGGAGGAAGCCGCTGGGGTATACGTTACCGTTGTACGAGATGAATATTATGCCTCTCGCGTCCATTGTCCCGACAGTGTGGGCCCTTGGGGGCCCCGTGGGTGGGCCGAGCAGCTCGTGCAGCCTGCTCACCAGCTTGTGGTATAGCCTTCCAAGCCCCCTATCGATCTCCTCGAGCATTCCCTTCGACTCATAATACCTCCTCGTCAAAGCCACCCTACGGAACATTGGGCCCTCAACAGTTCTCGTCAGTATGCCGTAACGGCTTGCCTCGTAGAGGAAGTGGTTCACATCCTCCCACTCCTCGGGTGTTAGGTCGAGGTCTATGTTGCCCCTGCCTGTAGGGACGAAGTAGAAGACCTCCCAGGTTCGGACTCCGAGATCCAGGAGGAGTTTCACCATATCTGCTAGGCCCTCGACTGTCGGCCTCATAACCACGGTATTAACTTGAACGCGGAGGCCTACCCTTATAGCGTCCTTTATGGCCTGAACCGTCCTCTTCCAAGTACCCTTAATCCCCCTGATATCATCGTGAACCTCCTCAAACGGGCTGTCAAGGCTTATGCTAACACTAGAGACCCCCAGCATCGCCATCCTCTCGAGGGCCTCCCTTGTCAGGAGGGGGGTGACGCTGGGGGCTACTGCAACCCTAACGCCCAGCCTCCTAGCATACCCCAGCAGCTCCCAGAAGTCCTTCCTCATTAGTGGGTCTCCGCCAGTGAAGACTGTAATCGGGGTTGGCCGGCCGAACAATGCAACCTGCTCCAGTAGACGCTTCCCCTCCTCCGTGCTCAGCTCTCCCGGGAGAGCCTCTTTTATCGCGTTAGCCCTACAGTGCTTACACGTTAGGAGGCACGCTTTAGTCATCTCCCAGAAGACTAGTAGTGGCTTCTTGTCGAAGGGCCACCTCCCCATATGCACTAGCCACACCCTCTCCAGCAGTGTCCCCTTGAATCCCGATTTAGTGTCATGTCAGTAAACGTTAGAGTCGTGGAGGCAGGAGATCTCACGTGTAATGATCTAACAGGACGGTGCATATACCAGGCAATAAAACCCTGGATGTGCGGGCTAGAGGCGGGGATAAGGATCGGGTGATACGCTATGTCACTGACACAGGAGGAGGTTAGAGCCTTACTGGAGAAGGTCAAGGAGAGGCTCATAAAGGAGGCGGCGTCCAGGCCAAAAACATGCTGCCCGCAAAAGGGTCGCGGAGGCCTCAAGGAGGTTAAGAGCCTAGAGGAGCTACTCTCATATGTGGAGGGATGCAACGCCGCGATCGTGACGTTCTACAGCCCAACATGCCCATACTGTAGGGCGTTCGCCCCAGTATATGCCGAGGCCGCCAGGGTATACGGTGACATGATACCCTTCCTAAGAGTCAACACGTGGAGGCTCCCCGAGGCAGCACACCTCTTCAATGTTATGGGAGTACCAATGACGTTCGGCATCGTTAAAGGCAGACCTGTAGCCGTAATATACGGATACGGGGACTACGGGCAACTGGAGGAACTAGTAAGGAAGACGTTGGAGGCCGCCAGGTGCCCTGCAACACCTCCTACCGGAGCCCTGGGGGCTTAAGCATTCTAGCCCCCTCAGGGAGCTCTCCCCTCTCAGCAATCTCCAAGTTCCTGACCTTGAACCTCTCAATAGCAGCTGCTAGACCCCGCTCATGGTACGCTAACGCCTCCCAGTAGCCGTCAGTGTACTCTTCGAGGAGAACAAGCCGTGTCAGCCACTTCACATGCTTCCACCCGTACAGCTCGGGTACGAAGAGTCGTAGCGGCGCCCCCATCTCCCTAGTCAACGGTTTACCGTCGAGCTTGAGCACTAGGAGGCCGCTCTCCAGGGCTATGTCTAGGGGCATGACAGCAGTGTACCCCCCACTACTCACTGCTGCAAGCCATCGGGCCCCCGGCTTTGGCCTGGCCAGCTTTATTGTCTCCTTTAGTGATGCACCCTCCCACATCTTCCCTTTAAGACTCCACCCTGTTACGCAGTGGAAATCGGCCCTCCTCTGCTCGTCCGCCATCCTATACAGGTCTTCGAGGGTGAGGTGTAGCGGTTTCTCCACGAGGCCCTCTATCCTGAGAGCCCACTCACCCACGTAATCCTGTATGCCTTCGACAGCGTATATCGGGTTCCTGCTAACAACCTTCTGCCCAGGCGGCTCCTTACCGCCAACCGGCCTCAAGTAGATGGGGCCGGGAGTGTAGCCCCACGAGTAGAGCAGGCCCCTCTTATTCTTTGGCCTCACAGGCCTCAAAGTCTCAGCAGTAAGCACACCGTAGGCCCCGAGGAGGTGGCCCGCGACCTCAACCGCCCTAATCTGCCCTGCTCTCCTACCCCGGGAGGTTAGACTGTACATGTAGAGGTTGAACATCCTCCCAGAGTATTCCCACCCTTCCAGGCCCCCGATCTCGAGTGGCACCCCAATCGTTTCCTCGAGTTTACCGACGGATTCCTGGACGGCCAGAACTATGTTGTGGTAGCTGTCCCCTACCCTCGCCGTGGTGAATGCACACTCGAAACTGTATGGGATCCCGAGTGGCCGGTTGAATGGGCTATGGTATACCGCGCACCCTGAGAGCTCAGACCTCTCATTCAATATCATACACCTTATGCGATACCTTATGACGTCTGAGGCGATTTATCTTAGCACAGATCCGTTACCATATACTTTGAACCCGTCCTGGCGACGAACCCGAAATCCTCTAGGATATTGAGGTGGTGTTTGACCGTGGACTTGGCAGCACCCACAACCTTAGAGAGCGAGCTGACCCCCATCGGGCCGCCGTTTTTCAAAGCCTCTATTATAGACCTCCTCGTCTTATGGGATAGGAGGTATGAGTGCAGGGCTCTCCTCCTCCTACCAGCTAGGTAGAATACCCTTGTCGAACAGATCTTCTCCGACTCGACCACGCCCTCCCGCTCCAGCGTGTAGAGGTGCCACAGGACGGAAGCCCTACTCACACCCAGTATCGCTGCCAGCCTCTTCACAGTAGAGTACCCTGTCGACTCTAGGACACTAATGATCTTATGCCTCAGAGGGTGGTGTTTGAGCCTCTTAGAGGCGAGTATCACGGGTACCATCATGCCCCCGACAACCGATCCTGTTGGGCTGAAGATCTCCGGTGCAATAAATGGGGGGAGAATCCTGGGGTTGGACGTACCGCGTGAGTGTCGGGGAGGACTACTCTGAACGGATCCCAGCAACCGGTCTCTCAGCTGTGACCGGATAGGCCTCGAGAGACTGGATGGCCGGGTAAGCGGGGACGGGGTCGACCTGCTTGGAGACCTATGGGGAGGCGGGGGTACACCCTTGACTGCGGGATCCCCGTCAGGCTCAGTGTTATGAGGGCCTCTCTTCCTTGGAGAGTGAATTAAGGGCCTGACCATAACCCCAAGGAGGTCTCGGAGGCCCTGGACGGGGGTAGCAGAGTGTAATTTGGGGTATAGTCCGATCATAACAGGAGCCACCGGAAATTACAGTGTCCGTACAGCTTTATTATGTCTTGTAATAGTTCACGTTATTTACAGAGATAAGGAGAGTGAGGCGTGCCGTGCTGGGGTCGTGAGGGTTAGTCACGGCTGTGTCCCTTGAGTTTCAGAAGCCTCTCCGGTGCCCTGCTGGGATTCTAATATTCTTAGCATTTCCTCAATACTGAAAGGCTTGACCTCCCCTCCCTTCTCTATTGATTCCAGTTGTTTCGACATCCATAGCACTAGCAGTATTCCTAGGCTGAAGAACCTCTGGAGGTCTCCAATGTTGGGTTTCTCTCCAGGGATCGGTGGCTGGGATATTAGGAGGTTTTCGTCGATCTTGGATAGCATCAGGTACTCCTGGCCAGCCACTTCTAGAAGGCTCTCGAGGAGTTTAAGGGCTCCATCCCCTCTTGGGAGCTTTTTGAAGAAGGCTGGGAGCCCGAAGAGTGTTAGGAGTTGTCCTGTTTCTGTGCATTCTACTGAGAAGACGAAGTCGAGGCTGCCGCTCGCACCATATATGATTAGCCTCTTATCCAATAGTTGGGGGCTGAACTCTGAGAGCTGTTCGAGGGCCTCGTGAATGATCTTCTCGCACTCATCCGACGCCAAATATATCACACCTCGCTTATGAGTTGCGAGACCGACTTATTAATACGAGTCCCCAAGGTTTTGAGGGCTGGGGACGGCACTTGCTACCGGTCATATTGTTTGCAAGCCTAGTCGTAGGGTATATTGTTGGGGGCCGGATAAGACCGCGGCAGACGGGGGATCTGGTCGTTCTTGTGACATACGCTCTAATCCTAGTGGTCGGGATCTCGGCGGGAGGAGCTGTTGAGGGTGCAAGCGTTGGAGGCCTACTCCTGACACCATTACTGTTCGCCCTAACATCGATAGCGTTCTCAGTTGGGGGAGGGTGTATCGTATGGATGCTGCTAAACAGGCGGTGTCAGCGTTAGCGGTCTTCGGTGTCGGGTTATCCATGGGATACTTTGGGATTACCCCACCACGGACTGAGCAGATCACAACAGTGTTGCTCGGCGTCCTAGTATTCCTCATAGGCCTTGAACTTGGGGGGAGGAGGGATCTCGGTAGGAGGGATCTATTAGCAGGCGTCTTCCTCGCCATCTCAACCATTGCTATGAGCACTATTGCGGGGCTACTTTTAGGTGTAGTGTTGGATCTCGACGTTAGACTCTCTGCGGCGGTAGGGGGAGGGTGCGGGTGGTATACGTTGACAGGGCCCATGCTGGCGGAGATTGGAGGAGCGTATTGGGGATATCTAGGGTTTACCTCGAACCTTGCAAGGGAGATCATAGTGATAGCGCTCTACCCCCTACTTCCCCGTCGTTTGGAGTTTGCTGGCATAGCTGCTGGAGGGGCGACAACAATGGACACTAGCCTCGGCGTTATAGCTGCGAGGGGGAGGAGTCTCGGGGTTATAGCGTTCGCTCATGGCGCTATTATAACACTCCTCCTCCCAATAATCCTCCCCCTAATAGCGGGACTACCAGGATAAAATCTTCATCCCGGGTTTCAGGCTACAGCCTCCCCCTTAGGTATGGTATTCTCTGAACTATGTATTATGGAGTAGTGGACGTGCCTCCCCTCCCTCCTCTTCTCGAGGATCCCCCTGTTCACTAGGTCTCTTAGCACGCTGTAAACCTTGTTCTTTGAGAGCCCTGTTGCCTCTATTATTTCGGTAGGGGTAGTCATGCCGTTCTCTATAGCGTTCAGTACTATCTCCTCCACATCATCGTCTGAGGAGTCTTCGACGGGTTCATGGATCTTCTCCTTAAGATCTTCTAACTCCTCGTCTATGAGTGTTATCTTCTCTTCAAGGTGCTCAATCTTCTCCCTCACCTCCTGGGAGCTGTTGGCTAGGGATTTCACCTCAACCATGACCTCATCTAAGCTCTCCACAATACCCCTTATTCCGTCGATCAACATGGTCACGCGCTCTTCAAGGATCTCAACATTTGAGCAGCGCTCTTCCAACGCATCTAAACGAGTGCTAAGAACCGATATTGTGTCCTTGTCGAAGCCGAGTATTCTAGCGAGTATACCCATAAGCACCCCCAATAGCTTGTATAGGACTACAACGAGTGATATTGGGGTCTCCAGGGTATCACTACGGTAAGACCCGCGACCCGGGGGCGGTTACGGCTAAATTTTGCCTTGAACCCCCTCAGAGGCTGTGGTGTGCTGTCCGGTGGGGAGAAGGTCTCTTACTAACCTGCTGGGTGTGGTGGTCGTAGGGTTCGCATTAGCTGTCTACGCCATCTCGCTCTATATATCGTTTCAGGGGAGGGTTGTGGCAGGGATTGTGGGGGCAAGTATTGGTACCGTAGCTCTTATTGTGGGTGCTGATCTCGTGAGGGAGTCTTCAAGCTAGCGTCTTAGAACTGAGTCGACCTCCCCCACGGCTCCTAGGGTGTGGAGTGCTATGTAGAGTATTATTATATATATTGTGATAGCTAAGACCCTACTCTTAGTAGCGTTCTTGAGCCACACGTAGGCACCGGCTAGCGGGATTACAATGAATATTGTGGAATGCACCTTATACACGGAAGCCGCTGTCAGTATAAACGCTAGGGCCTCGAGTGGTAGCGCAGTATTCTTCCTGAGGAAACTATACATAGTCTTAACACGCGGGTGACTCCGGCCCGGTGAGAGAACCCATAGTGCCGTCAGGGTGGAGTAGAGGGTGGCCGTGACAAACAGCACAGCCCCTCCCCCCATGCTAGCTAGGTCGGCGACGATAGGGTTACCACTACGAGAGGCGCCCCGGGATGCGGCAAAGGTGAAGGCCACCATGTATGCCCAGAAGAGGGTGGCGAGGAGCATTAGACGGGCCACAGGCCTCCATCCCACGGCCGTCGCCCCTGAGAGGAGGAATGAGACGACCGCCAGGAAGAGGAGTGCCCCATAAGCTGGTGAACCTGAGGTTAGCGTGGAGAAGGCGAGTGAGAGTGAGGCTATCAGAAGGCCGCGCTCAGGGCTCCTAAGGGAGACGGGCAGGCCAGCAGCCGCCACAGAGGCCCCTATTAGACCTGTTAGAAGGGGCACCTGTACCGCCCCCGCTATAAGGGCCGCCGTGTTCAGCGTGAGTGCCCATATGCTAGAGGCAGGGCCTAGTCTGTCCGAAGGCATACCTAGCCGCCTCCTCCAGTAGCCATACTAGTTTAGATGGGGAGTCGACTACCGCCACCCCAATGCCGAGTCTACGTAGGTGCGTTATCCCCTCCCGTATGAGCCTGTGGTCAGCCCTTCTTACCACTTCCTCGATGGCTGTCTCCCCGGATGGGTGGAATATCGCCACAATAGAGCGGCACCTGCCCTGTGGGATCCTGGATATTGTCTCGGCTAGGCTTGCTAGGTCTGCGGTCGGGCCGATCATGAAGATCTTAACGCTGGATATGGGGGCCCTGGCGAGGAGATCCTCTGTGGATCTTGCCAGGGTAGACCTGGGTGAGACTGTTGAGGGGCCTGCCATTGATAGCCTAGCCCGTAACATGTCGACCGCATCCCTCCCCCGGAGGGGGCCGAGATCCTCCCACACATCGCCTCTTAGAATAGTCACCCACACCCTTCCACCCGATAGTGTTACACCCTTCGAAACTGTGAGGACAGCCCTCATTATCCAGTCTGCCGCCGTCTCTCCAGGCGTGCCTGCCCATGACTCTGCGGACAGGTCTGCTAGGATCGCATAGTCCTCAGCCGCCTCCCTAACCCCGTCCCATACGATCAGCCTACCAGTCCTTGCCGTGGCAAGCCACGCAATACGCCTAACATCGTCCCCCGGCTCATACTCTCTGAGATGGTATAGCTCGGTGCCCCACCCCCTCATCCTCGAGACAAGCGGCTCTGCCCGGCCTCCCGATACACCCCTGAAGAGGAGCTCCCCCAGGCTGATGGGTTCGACGGACAGGCCTGTTAAGAGAGGTATATCCCTGGATGTGTGGAATAGTCCTAGCGGGTCTCCTGTCAGGAGGGTGACCCGTTTAAACCTGTGATAGCCGGGGGCTGGTGTTATCGTGTACGTAAAGACCGCACTGCCAGACGCAGGTACTGGTATCCTGCCCACGGCCTCGTGGGGCCTTGCCCTTATCGGGGCGTGGTCTATTACTTCTACATAGCTTAAGGCCTTCGGGGTTGGGTTCTCTACGGTGATCTTCACCTCCATCCTTAACCCTTCCACAGCCCTCTCAGAGTGGATCCTCCTGACTTTCAAGCCGAATAGGGCGGCCGCCTCCCTCCTTGCATGCGCGTACGCTACTGCTAGTACTATGAAGAGTAGGGAGCTCCCTGCAGCGGTGAACGGGAGGCCCTTGCCCGTGACCCCTAGGAAGCCTAGTATGATTGCGAGGAAGAGGGTTGCTGTTGCTTTCTCCGTTGGGGTTAGGAGGGGCATGCTAGTGCACTCCCCTTATGGGGGCTCAACTGTCTCGAGGGCTGAGTTCACCACCTGGGAGGGGGTGGCTCCCGCGAGTCTGGCCTCTGGCTTGAGTATTATCCTATGGTCGAGGGCGGGGTGCGCCATCTTCTTGATATCATCTGGCAGCACGTAGTCTCTGCCCTCTAGGAGTGCGTACGCCCTTGCTAGTTGGATCATGGCTATCGCAGCCCTAGGGCTCCCTCCCAGTAGGACTCTAGGGTCTCGTCTCGTCGCCTCTACTATGAGGGCAGCGTAAGCCTTGATATTGTCGTTGACGTGCACGTCCCATAACTGCCTTCTAGCCCTCAGTAGTTCCTCTCTGCCCGTAACGGGCTTTACCGGCCATCGCTCGATCTCCCTCTGAATGTCTATGATCTTTACTGTCTCCTCAACTGTGGGATACCCCACTACGACTTTAGCCATAAACCTATCAATCTGCGCCTCGCTCAGGGGGTATACGCCCTCGTACTCGACAGGGTTCATTGTGGCTATCACTGTGAAGAGCGGTGGGAGCTTGTACGTGGTGCCCATGATTGTGACCTCCCTCTCCTGCATCGCCTGTAGGAGGGCTGCCTGCGTCTTCGGGGGTGCCCTGTTTATCTCGTCGGCTAAGAGTATCTCTGTGAATACGGGGCCTCGGAAGAGTTCGAATCTCCCCTCCCTCCATATCATCCCCCCAGTAACATCACTCGGCAGGAGGTCGGGGACGAATTGGATCCTCTTGAACTCTAGCCCGAGGCTGGATGCGACCGCCTTGGCGATCAAAGTCTTGGCGACGCCTGGGACACCCTCAAGGAGCACGTGTCCCCCCGCTACTACGGTTGCCACTATGGTCTCTATGACATCCCTCTTCCCGACGACCACCTTCCCAGTCTCTTCCAATATTTTCTCTAGGAGGCTAGTCACCCTTCCTCTCCCTCTAGCTCCTCAAGTATGTCCTCGGGCCCGACCTCTTCAAGGTCAACGTCAAGCCCCAACTTGAACGCCAGCTTCTCCAAGAGCTTACCCTCAACCTCAATCATCTCCTCATCCCTCGGGGTAGGGCGGCGGGAGGGGGTTAGAAGTATTAGGGGGAAGGGGAGAGATACTGCGAGCATGGCTGCTATCAGGTGCTCTGGCCTTGCAGTGGAGGCCTTGACCCTGAGCTTCCCTGCAGACTCTAGTAGCTGGTCTAGGATCCTGGCGGGGACTGTGGCGGGGTTAAGGCTCTCGTTATAGAGATAGTGTGAGACCTCCATTATCACCCTCTCGTCCTTGGAGCTCATGGCCTCTTCGACTAGGAATAATGCGATCCTCCTAGTTGCGGGGGAGCCTAGTACCCCTTCATCGAACTCGTAGTTAGCGAAAATACTAGAATCACCAACTATCACTACTCTCGACCCGTTCACCTCGTAGAGGATCGCTGCAGGCTCCCCGTTAGCGTACTTGCATAAGACCTTTCCGTCCCCCCTGAGGGGTGCTACTGCGGCCTTAGTGGTCAAGGCTGACGTGTTCCCACACTTTATACCCACAATGTACGGTGAGATGGGGTTCGAAGAGTTGAGCACCATAGGCCCGAACGGGTTGAGCCCTAGCTCCTCTAGGATCTTGCTCGTTAGGTTCGTCTCATCAGCTAGTAGCAGGTCTATGGATCCCCTCTTCACGAGATCTGCTATCCTCCCCGCCTCTTCGGGGGTGAAGGGGACGTCGGGGCCTATAATGATGAATAGAGACTTCTCTCCCCCAATACTTGACACGTTGCCTAGCTCGACGTTGTACATGCCTTTTATGGTGGAGAAGAACGTGCTCGTCCCCCCAGGCCCCCTGTTTAGGGGGCTTGATGATAGGAGGGATGTAGTGTAGTACCTCTCACCTATTCCCCCCGCGGCGAGCACCGCAGCGGCTATGAGGCCTAACGCCGCCGCCCACACTGCTCTTCCAGGCATGACTCGAGATCACCTAGGATGTTTTCAAGCTCCTCCTTATCCCTCTCACTAGGCCTCTCCCTACTGTACATCGCCCTTGAATACACCTGGGCGAACCGGTGGGCCTTCCGGTTGTTGAGCATACCGGCGATCTCGAACGAGGTCTTTGTTGTTAGGAGCATCCCAATACTCCTCTCCGCAGCCCCCCTGAACCGGAGGAAGATCTCCCGGAGAACCGCTCTGACCTTGTCATACTTGTAGAGTTGGGGAGGCCTCCAACCGCCTCCCCCGCTCACTGCACCCCTTTGAGGTTTCGATGGCTCAAGCCTGGATATCCATAGGATTACTATCACAGTAACTACTATAGCCGTTGCAATCGCAATGAGGAGCCAGGGCCCCCCTACCCCGCCTGCCACCTGATGTTTAGACTGTGAAATGGTCATACTCGTAAGGTTCCCCATAGTGGCGTTACCGCCTGCTACCCCCTGTGGGCTGCCTGAAGGGGCGGCTCTTCCGAATGGTTGGAAGACTGGTATGTAGTGGTGTGGTGACTGGAGGCTTCTGATAGGCATTTGTTGGCCCCAGTCGTAAAGGGTGGGGGCTTTCTAGGGTATAGTGTTTTTCCAGGAAGGCCTTAGGAGGCTTATATGGCGGGGGCGGGTTTCACCCGCTCTCTCATAAAGTCTACGAGGCCAGCACTTGTTATGGCCTCAAGAACCTGCTCGTCCGAGGCCCCTTTCGGGATGTCGAGCTTCTTGTCGAGTACCTCTATGTGGTCTATGTTGGCCCTCCTCCTCCTGACTCCTGTTAGCTGTTTGGGGCCGGTTATGAGGACGAAGTTCTCATCTATAATATCGACTATCACGCACTTCCTCCCCGCCTCGCGGCCGTATAGCTTCACACAGATCCTGCCCACCTCAATAGCTGGCATGGCCTGCACCCCATTGGCTCCTAGATGCGTGGTTATGGGGGTGTAATTTAAAGGTTAGCGGGGCCGCCTCCAGGGATGAGTCCAAGCCTCCTCAGCTTTGAGACCGTGAATGTCTTGATTATAGCGTATACCTCGTCTGGGCCTAGAACACTAGTGTCTATGACAAGGTCGAAGTGGCTCGCGTCTAGTAGGTCGTAGCCGTAGTACTCGTAGAACCTGACCAGCTGGCTCTCCTCCCTCTCAAGGGTCTCCAGGGCGACCTGCTCTAACCCCCTCCCCTCCCTCTCACTTATCCTCATGATCCTGACGACAGGGTGTGCCTTGACCAGTATGCTCACATCGGCTATGCCCGAGAGAACCCAGGCGGCGAGGTGGCTGTCTATAACCACCCCTCCCCTCCTCGCCGTCTCCAGGACTTTCATGTCTATCATGAGGTCTATACTGGGATCCTTCTCAGCCCTTGAACCGAGCTCCTCTAAACTGATGCCAAGACTCTTAGCGGTCTCCCGGAATATCATGCCAGAAGTGAAATAGGAGAGGCCTAGGTCTTTTGCGAGCCTCTTAGCGTAGGTGCTCTTGCCCGAGCCCGGGGCCCCCGAAATAACTATTACTGGCCCGCGATTATCCTCTGCCTCAGCAGCTCTGCCAGACAGCGCGCACACAGCACCCCACCATAGGGTCTCTCGGGCCTCTTGGCAGTCTTGCTTAGCTGCCTCAGCCTGTTAGGCCTCAGCCTTGGCACAGCATTGAGGGGCCTACCACACCTGGCGCAGCGGGCCGGGCCCGGCCTCCTCTTCTCATAGTGTACTACTCTCCTCCCGCCGGGGGTGGTCACGTGGACTCTCCTTAGGCTCCTGCTCCTGAGAGCGGGCCTTACCATGGAGAGCTCACCTCCCCCTACCTATACCGGGTTTAGGGCCTGATGCATGGTCAGGGTCCAGGCCTTGACAGGTTCTATCGAGGGGCTATAAGAAGTTATCCCGGTACGCGGTGTAGAAGACGATGTACGCGAGGAAGAATATGATTATGCTTGGGATCACGCAGATGTCACCGTTATTCACTGTTAGTGGGGGGATATGGTAGGGGGAGGCTATTGCGGGCATTGTCTGTATGAACATGATACTACCGCCGAGATAGGTTAGGAGTAGGAGGAGGGTCTTGACTAGTACTGTGTTTAGGAGCAGTCTCCTGGCCCTCTTGTACTGTGGCTCGAGCGCCCTCACCTTCTTAGCGGCCCTCTTCCTCCTTTTAGCCTCCTCTTTGGCGACCCTGTATTCTGCTATGATCTCGAGCGCCCTCTTAACCTTCTCCTCCGGGTAGATGCTCCTATATACGGCGGCCGATGAGACTACGAAGAGGAATGGTATTATGATGAGGAAAAGGGGGGCTAGGGCCTGGGTGTTGAAGCTCAAGGGCTGCTCCCCTTAGAGGTTCTTCATGTACTCGAACAGCCTCCTAGCTGCCTCCTCAGGGCGGCCCTCGGGGTTTTCTACGATTGCCACCGTGCTCGCGTAGAAGGTGGCGCTGGCAAAGCTCGCAGCCCTAGCGTACTCCATTAGCCTCCTAACGCCCTCCGCACCCCCAATGTCCGCCCTGTACCTCGTCTTGTCCCTGGCCTGCCTGGCGGCTATGACTTCGGGGTCAGCCTCTATGACCGCTATCATGTCGGGTTTCAGCTCGTCAATAACGTGTCTCGGCAGCCCGGGCCAGTAGCCCGCTACTGTCTTTACTAGCGCGTGCGTGTCTATTATCAGGTAGTCGTTCTCACCCAGCTCCTTGGAGGCCTCCTCGACTATGCTTTTAGCCGCGAGCCTTTGGAGATCGAGCTGCTTTCTTAAGGGTAGGGTGCGGATCTTGTCCCTACTCTCCACGATCCCCTCCCTTACTGCGTAGTTTAGCATGTGGGAGCCGAAGTTGACAACCTTGACGTTCAACCCCTCCTCCCTCGCTATCTCCTCGAGCCTGCGGAGTACGGTCGTCTTCCCGACTCCCGGGACTCCAGTCACTATAACCACGCGGAACGGGTTCCTCACCGCTCATCCCTCCCCGAGCAGTCTCCTGAGTAGTGGGAACGTCTCTAGCGCTCTCTCGTATGTTATCATCATGTAGTACTGGTTTATTATTCCGACCGCCAGGAGGATACCTGTCCCTGTACCGTATGCGCCAAATATGTCCGCTACTACCGTTATAAGGGCCACGATTATGCTCGAGAGCAGGGTTAGCGGGTAGATGTACTTAGAGAGTATGGACTCGAGTATCCTCGGGTTCCTCCTCATGCCGGGGATCTCCATCCCGCTGTCAATAAGCCTCTCCGCCTGATCCCTCGGGTTCAGCCCCGCTAGCTCGACCCAGATGTAGCCGAAGAGTATGGCGAGTACTGTCCAGGAGACTGCGAAGCTAACAGTCCTCAGGGGGTCTGATACGGCCATTATAATGCCCCTGGGAGGGCTGATGTAGTAGACGAAGTCGCTGTAGTACTGGTAGATCTTGCTGGTTGTTCCCGCAAGGTTCCCTATTATGCCCTGGAAGAGCTGGAGGTCGGCTACCGCTATACCGACGAGCAGTATTGGGATGTTTGTCACGTACATGAACTGGAGGGGCACCTTACTCCTTATACCCCTCATCCTCGGGCTAGTGACGGGGATCTCGACCCTCATAGCCTGCACGTAGACCAGGAACAGTATGATCGCTAGCGTCGCGAACAACCCTGTCAGGTCAGGGTACCCGTTAGGCCTCGCTATGAGGAGGGCAGTCCTCTCCTTGATGAGTGCAGGTATGAAGCCGTAGGTCTCCGCGACGCCGGGGACGTAGCCTAGGAGGCTCCACATCACGTGGTAGGCGACGCCCGCGAGGATGAAGAGGCTTATGGCGCTTCCAAGACCCCAACCCTTCTGGAGCATCTCGTCCATCAATATTACTATGAATGCGGCGACCGACAACTGGATTATCACTATCAGCTTGATCCATACTGAAGGCGTTATCCCCGTGCCCGCCCAGTACTTGTTACCTATGACGTACATGGTAGCCTCGAAGATCCCGAAGAGTATTGCAAGGCTCTTCTGCGCCGCTGTGAATATCCTCCTAGACTCCGGGTCTGTGAGGTCGATGTCAATAATCTTAGCACCTGCAAGAACCTGGAGTATTAGGCCGGCAGTCACTATCGGGCCGATACCGAGCTCCATGAGAGTACCAGCGTTGCTGGCGAAGATGATCTGCTGCAGGGATATCCTAGCCTGTGTGTTCTGCACGGGTATACCGTACAATGGGATGTTGCTCATCACCAGGTAGAGAACAAGCACCACACCCGTCCATGCCAGCCTCCTATACAGTGTAGGCTTAGGCGCAGGCTTCTCCACTGTTGGAAACCTATCTGCAATGTCGGCAAGCAGCTTTAACACGCCCACGTCAACCACCATACCCTAAGCAGCACACACCCGGGAAACCGGGTGTGTGGTAGCAGGGGAAAAAATAAACCATTTGCGGAACCCGGAACAACGCCAACCGGCAGGCGGCAAGAGTAATAAGCCCGACCAAAATTCAAATATGACGGGACAAAAACCAACCCTCACGAAGGGCACGCGGGGGTGCCCGAGCCTGGCCAAAGGGGTCGGGCTCAGGACCCGATGGCGTAGGCCTGCGTGGGTTCAAATCCCACCCCCCGCACCACCTGACGGGCTGGTGCCCGTCAACCTCGATTCCAAACTCTTTTAGTATTTTTGATACTGAGATGTGAGCTAGTGTTCTTCTCTTTCTATTACCAAGATATACCTCTATTACAAGATAATAGTACTTCTTTGAGCCTCTCTTCACCTTCTTTATATACATAGACCATGTTGCAGCCCCCGTTATAGGCCTATCCCTAACACATTACTAAACCTCACTGTACGAATACAAGTCATAGTGTATTTTACTGTAAGCTAGCACGATCCGCATGTTATTCGGGAGTGGAGTAAATAGTAGCAGCACTATCATCCTTATTGTCTGCACATGCTATACGTCACGGTTAAGATATGACTTGAGACCTACTCTTCCATGCCTCCGGGCGGGGTTGTAGGTGATGTATAGGGGTGCTGGCCGGGGCGGGAAACTGGCAATTGGTTTAGCCCTGTCTGTTGCAGCGTTGACTGCAGCCCGTTGGGGTGTGGACATATTCCATGGTCATGAGGAGCTCTTCGTCTTAAGCGTTATAGCGATGCTGTTGGCCGGCAGTAGCTTGATAGCGGATGCCATAGGTGTGGCCGCGGCAGTAGTTGAGCTAGTGCTGGGGGTGGGGGCCGGGGTTCTTGGCCTCGAGTCGAATGAGGCCCTCGAGGTTCTCGCCCTTGTCGGCAGCGTCTTCATCATGTATGTTGCAGGCCTTGAGATCGACCCTAGACTACTACGCCGTTATCTTGTCCCTAGCATGGGGAGCGGCCTGGTAGGCCTCCTAGTGCCTACCGCGGTCGTCTACGTACTGTTGAGGTTCATGGGTTACGGCCCGGAGGCCTCCCTTCTAGTTGGCATAGCGCTTAGCGCTACGAGTGTGGCGATAGTTTTTGCGATTGTCAAGAAGTGGGGGATGACTAGGAGCGTCCTGGGGCAGATTATTATAAGCGCGTCCATGATAATAGATATTGGTGGCGTCCTGGGCTTCGTCCTCGTGACCGCAGGCTTAGACCTTCTCATAGTCCTCTACATGATCGGGCTGGTGGCTGCCGTATACTTGTTCGCCAGGTTCCTCCGGTATGCTGCCGGTGGGGAGAATGAGGTAGAGCTTAGGCTCATAATTGCGTTCCTGCTGGCCGTCAGCTTGGTGGGGGAGAAGATAGGTGTACACGCGATCCTCTTCGCATTCCTCCTAGGCATAGCGACCAGGGACGTGATACTACATGACAAGGCCCTAGAGGAAAAGGTGGCGGGCCTCACCTTCGGCCTCCTAGCTCCCATCTTCTTCATATCCGCAGGCCTCCACTCAGCACCGAAGAACATAACCGGCCTCCTCTCAGACGCGCTACTCCTCTTCGCAGTCTCATACGTAGTACAAGTCGTAGTCGTCCACTACGCTCTCCGGTTCCTCACGGGGAGGAGGATAAGGGCGAGGCTCTCCCACGTCTTCGGAGCTAAACTGACAGTCTCCACGATAATAGCGTATACGGGCTCGACCCTCGGGATACTCGATGAGCGCCTGGCGGGTGTAATCATTGTGGCCGCCATACTCTCCACTATAACGAGCGCCATAGCCACTGGTACAAGGGTGAGGGCGGAGCTAGAGGATGTCTACTGACCCCCTCCCGCCCCCCTAACCCTGTCAGCAAGGACTCCCGGCCTCGTCATGCCCTCGAGATCTCGGAGGAGGGAGGCTAGCTCGGCTGGGAGGCCTAACGCCTCTATAGCCTCCTCCAAGCTCTTCCCCGCCTCGATCTCCTTTGAGATCCTAGCCGCCCTCTCGTATCCTATGAGGGGGGCTAGAACGGTCACGAGGGCCTGGCTCTTCTCAGCCAGCCTCCTCATCCTCTCCGGCCTAGGCCTCACCATCGGTATCGCCTTCTCGTAGAGCGCTCTAGCGGCCTCGGCTAGGAGTGAGGCACTCCTAACCGTTGAGTACCCTGCCAGAGGGATCCCCATGCTTAGCTCGAGCTCCCCCAGTAGGGAGGCTTGTAGCATACTCTGGTCGAGCCCTAACACGTGGGATGTGGCCTGCATCACGGCCTCAAGGGTTACAGGGTTAACTTTGCCGGGCATCATACTGCTCCCCGCTACACCCACTTCCATGTCGATCTCAGCTATACCAGTGTTAGGCCCGCTGAAGAGCAGCCTAAGATCCTGGGACAGCCTCCACATGTCAACCGCCGCCACCCTCATCGCGCCCGTAAGGCCTAGGAGATCGGTGAGAAGGCGCATCTGGGCCATCTTGGTCTCTGAGGGTTTCAACACTATACCCGAAACCTCCGAGAGGATCCTGACCGCTAACACGTCATAGCCCTCCGGGGCGTTCAAGCCCGTGCCGACGGCTGTGCCACCTAGTGGGACGTATTTGACTTGTTCCATGGCGTGTCTTACCGCCTCAATATCCCTCCTAAAGGCCGCTGCGTATGCCTCAACCTCCTGCCCGAAGGTTACTGGTAGTGCGTCCCTCAGGTGTGTCCTCCCCGGCTTGACCAGGCCCGACCACTCCCTGGCCTTATCCTCCAGCGTTTTAGCGAGCCTCTCAAGGTGTTGGAGCAGCTCTTCGGCGGCTTTGAGGGCTGCTAGGCGGACAGCTGTCGGGACTGTATCGTTGCTGGACTGGGACATGTTCACGTGGTCGTTCGGGTGGATCTCGAGGCCTGAGCGTTCTGCTGCTATTGAGGCTATGACCTCGTTAACATTCATGTTGAACCCTGTCCCGCTACCCGTCTGGAACACGTCTACTATGATCTTATCGTCGTGCTCCCCCCTCGCAACCTCTAGGGCGACCTCCATGATAGCCTTAGCCCTATCCCCGTCAAGTCTCCCGAGATCCATGTTTGCCTTAGCAGCAGAGTATTTCACAAGGCCCATAGCCCATACGAGGAGGCGGGGAAACCTTGTCCCCGTGTTAAGGTACAGCTCCTGGGCTCTCCCCGAGTACTTCAGAACCGCCACGGCCTCAGACACCGCTCAGAAGTGTGGGGGTGGGGAGAATTTCACGCCCCGTCTATACCACTGCTAGCGTGTCTCCAACACCTTGGACGACAATATAGCTCCTGCAGCCACAGCAGCTATAGTTGAGCCGTCATCCCCTAGGAGTGCTACTAATGGTAGGGGCAGTAGTCCTATAAGGCCCAAGGAGGCTATGACTGCCTTGATTAAGGCCGCGGTCGCAAAGGCGGTCAGAAGGCCCTTCCAGTAGCCCTCCGTGGAGCTGAATATGAGGAGCACCTGGCTAGCGCCCCCGGGTGCGACGGCGTCTGCGACAGCCCGGGTGAGGCTTAGGTCTCCAACGGCTATGGAGAAGTCAGATCTGGCCATTGCTACCGCATCGTTTACACCGTCTCCTACGAAGGCGGTCGGGCCCGACTCTCTCCTAATCTTCTCAACGAGCCCTGCCTTGTCCTGGGGCTTCATTTCATAGTAGAACTCGTCTACCCCCAATGACCTGGCAACGGTCTCTACAGCCTCACGCCTGTCACCGCTCGCCATTATAACCCTAAACCCCCTCCTCCTGAAATACTGTATAAGGCTGTGGGAGGCGGGGTCTACCTCGTCCTGCACGCAGAACTCGGCGGCCCCGAGCCCCTCTACCTGGACTTTAACGCTCTTCTCACACGCGGGGAGCGAGCCCTGGCCGATCCACACCCTCCTACCCTGGACAACCGCCTCAATACCCCTACCCTTCACCTCCCTGACCTGCTCAACGGCGAGGCCGGGGTCTGGGTAGGCCATTGCAATTGCCCGGGCTATAGGGTGTCTACTGTTCACTGCGACCGCGGCTGCAAGCCTTAGGATCTCCCTCTCCCTCTGAGACCCGTTCAATATTATCTTGGGCCTTGTGAGTGTACCCGTCTTATCCAGGACTACGGCCTTGATACTCTTACCCCTCTCCAGGGCTTCCCCGCCCCTAATGAGGGCGCCCCTCCTAGCGGCCCTAGCTATAAGGTAGCTCGCCTCAAAACTTGACCCTATTATGAAGGCGCTTGGGCAACCTGCTAACACGATTGAGAGCGCCCTCTCAGGGCCCACCATTAGGTGTGCCATGGCGAACAGAGAGAGTACAGCGACTGTCATATGGGGCGTGTACTTCTCGAGGAGCCTGGTAACGCGGGGCCTCCTCTCCATCGACTCGACTGCCTCCCTAACTAGCCTCTGGACGAAGCTGTCGCTAGGTCGCCTTGAGACCCTGACCCTAACCGGGCCCTCTATTACGACGGAACCGCTAGGCAGTGGCGTCCCAGGCCTTACCCTTACGGGGATAGACTCGCCCGTCACAACACTCATATCCACAAGGCCTCCGCTGAGGCTCAAGCCATCGGCAGGTACAGCCTCCCCAACCCTGACAATGACAACATCGCCGGGCTCAATACTCTCAACGTCTACCTCCACAGCCTCCCTGTCCCTCACAACTAGAGCCTTCTTGGGGAGGAGCTTCACAGCGGAGCTAATGCTCCTCTCAGCCAGCCTCTCAACCCTCTCCTCGAGAACCTCCGCCACACTGTAGAGTGCTAGGACTATCAGCCCCTCCAGGGCGAAGCCGTAGTATAGGGACACTGCGCCGACGAATGCCATGAGCAGGTCAACAGTGAACTTGGACTCAGATACGAGCTCGACTACGAAACGGGACGACAGTATCAGGGTCGCAACCAGTAGTGCTACCTCAGCCACGCTCTCTAGGCCGGCCAGCTCAAACGCTATCCCCAGTAGGCTCACTACCCCCAGAGCTATGAACCATGCTAGCTCGCCCCAGAGCCCCTCCTCACGGCTATCATCGTGGTCTATGCTCATACACCGCACACCCCCGTCAGACAGGCGCCCGTGACAGTTAATAAAACGGTGCAGATACGTATGATAGAGTTAATAAGTTGATAACAACTTCCTAACAACAAGGGAGGATCCCCATGGTAGTGATCTCGATCAACCTGCCAGAGGAGCTAGTAGCTAAGTTGAACACTGCGGTAGTCGAATTAGGCTATAGGAGCAGGAGCGAGCTAGTCAGGGAGGCCTTGGAAGAGAAGCTCGGAGGGGGAGGCCGTGAGGAGGGGATCGCATACGCGATCCTCGTTGCAAGCAGCCACAAAGAGTACCCGAGAGTAGACCAGAAGATCGTGGCAGCCGCCTACTCGGTAGCTGAAGACCTACGGGGCCTTTTCCACGCGACTCTAGGGGAGGGGAGGTGCCTGACCCTCATAATAGTTGAGGGGAAGGAGAGGGCTAGCGGGCTTGCGAGAACCTTGAGGGGTCTCCGTGGTGTTCAGAAGGTGGTCGTGCTCCCAGTCTAATCCTCCGCCTCCTCTGCCCTCAGCCTTTTCACTTCCTCCCTGAGCCTCCTGACCTCGTATCTCAGGTCTTCGAGCTCCCTCTTCCCAGTGTTTGAGGGTTCGAGGAGCTTCACTACAGCCACTATAATGACCACTAAGAGCAGGATCCAGAACACCATCCAGAAGCCGCCGAACCAGCCCATGTCCATCATGTGTCCGCCGAATGCGTCCATTAAAGTTAACACTCGTCTAGCACCGCTCCCAGAGAGTGTAAGAGCTGGGGCAATATTGGAGCATATGTATTCATAAACTTTTTTGTATAAGAGCCACCCTCTACTCCATGACGGTGCCTAGAGATGCACAAGTACGCTAAGCTCCTGGACGAGATGATCGGTCTCCTCAATATTGACCTATACGGTCTCCGCGGAGTCCTAGCGGGCGGGCGGCTACTCGTTTTCGCCCTGCGTGAGGGGGCCACTAATGTCTACTCCTACGATGGTAAAGAGCTCGTAAGACTTAACAGGGAGCCTGTCAGTTTGGTAGCTGAGGCCCCATACGATGCTGACAGGGTAGTTATCGCGAGGGACGTTGCCAGGGGGAAGGAGCAGCACGCCCTCTTCACAATAGACCCGGACAGGCCGGGGGAGGAGGAGAGGGTTCCAGGTGTAGAACCGGCCAGGATAATGGGTGTGGCCTACGACGGGGAGCGGATAGTCTATAGTGCATCCTCCGCTGCAGAGGTGGCCCTCTTCCTCTCCGAGGGGAGCGGTACTAGGAAAGTGGCCACCCTCCAGGGAATGGCCATGGTCACCGACCTCCACTACCCCTACGCCACAGGCATAGGCTCCTTAGGGCCGGAAGCCCTCATGTCGGGCCGGTTCCAGCTCTTCACCGTTGACCTGGAGAGCGGTAATGTCAGCGTCTATAGCGACCCTGAGGGTAGCGTGGCGGCAGCCCGGTTCACCCCGGAGGGTAGTATAGTGTTCTCTGTTGAACGCCCGGAGGACGCGGTTCTCAAGGTCATAGAGCCGGGCGGCGATAGACCTGCACCCCTCCAACTACCTTATACTGACCTCGAGGGCTTCCAGCCCCGGTCATTCAACTACATAGGCGTGACCAGGGACGGCTCGCTAGTTACTGTGGCGAGGAAGAACGGTAGGAGTAGGATCTTCCTGGACGGCAAGGAGATCCCCGCCCCAACAGGGCTTCACGGTGCGGTCTACCAGTGGAGGGGGAGGCTGGTGGCATCGCATACCAGCCTCTCAACACCGCCCCGCATAATATCCCTAGACACGGGGGAGCCCATCCTCCAGGGGGACGTGCCGGGTTATGTTGCTGAGGCTATAGGAGGCTCATCATTCACTTGGGTCGAGAGCTTCGACGGGGAAAGGGTTCCCGTCCTCGTGTTAGAGAGCCGGAGGGCGGGCAGGCCAGGCCCCACTGTTGTCCTAGTCCACGGAGGCCCCTTCTCCGAGGACGCAGACGTGTGGGACATATTCGCCGCTTCCCTCGCCCTGGCAGGCTTCAACGTCGTCATGCCAAACTATAGGGGTAGCACGGGGTACGGGGAGAGGTGGAGGCTGAAGATCGTCGGAGACCCCTGCGGAGGGGAGCTCGAGGACATAACGGCAGCCGCAAAATGGGCCCTCAACTCGGGCATCGCCTCCCACCTCTACGTGATGGGCTACAGCTACGGCGGCTACATGACCCTCTGCAGCTTAACACGCAAGCCCGGCCTCTACAGGGCCGGCGTTGCGGGAGCTAGTGTCGCTGACTGGGAGGAGATGTATGAGTTGAGCGATGCCGTCTTCAGGATGTTCATAGACATGATCTTCGCCGGCAGGAGGGAGCTCTGGAGGGAGAGGAGCCCTATAACATACGTGGAGAACCTGAGGGAGCCCTTAGCCCTCATACAGCCGCAGAACGACACACGCACACCCCTTAAACCGGTGCTCCACTTCATAGAGAAGGCGACCGAGCTGGGGAAGAGGGTGGAGGCCCACGTCGCCCCCGATATGGGCCACGCGGTCAACACGGTTGACGATGTCCTCAAGATCCTATGGCCCGCTGTACTGTTCCTGGCTAGAGCCGAGGAGGGCAGGGTCTAGGGGTAAGACTCGCCGTTAACACGTATACATTCAGCCTCCTCTTTCCCCCTCAACTCCACCTCCTCTACCACTAAGTTGTGCTCGAACATCCCCACGCTAACCCGCCTACCCTTGAGGCAGAGCTTGAGCCTATAGTGTGGGGCGTCATATACTAGGGTCTCGGCCTCCCCACCCTCGAAGGCCGGGTGGAACCCGTACCTCCTACTCCTCTCCAGGATCTCCTCCAGCACCAGGTGTATGGGCACACCTAGAAGACGGGGTGGGAGTCCCATTACGGCGATCCTAGTTATAATGAACTTGAAGCCCTCCCCTACTAGCCTCCTCATATACTCCTCGGGGTCGACCTGCCATGCTGGGGCGTAGACCTCCACGCCGAGTTTCTCAGCTATCCTCTTGACCCTCTCATACTGGTACCTGCTGGCGAGCGCGCCCGCGACTATAACGTCGAAACCCTTCTCCCCATGTAGCCTTGAGAGTATTTCTTCGAGCTCCTCCACCTCCCTCTCCTTAACGCCGGACACCCTCTCGAGTACCGCCCTCCCCCTGAGCCCCATGGCCTCGAGCTGGAGGAGTGCTAGCCTCACATGGGGCGTGTGGAACATCCAGCTATCCTCACGCCCACTCTCGACGACAAGGATGCAAGAGGGCTCCCAGCCCTCCCTCAGGGCGCGGTAGAGGGCATAGTTGCTGTCCTTACCCCCACTCAACAGGCTGCAAAACCTCTTTTGCAACCTCCTCACACTCCCTCTTGGCCACCGCCGGGTCGAGGCCGGGATCTGCTTTGAGCCGGAGGTTTATGAGCTCGACCCTGCCGGGTGTCACTAGGATTACGCCTGTGCAGCGCCCGAGATCCTTGTAGCACAGTTTAGCCCCAGACCTCTTGGACTCTATGCACTCCATGCCCTCAGGCTCCCCCTCGAGGAGTGCCCACGTGTCTATGGAGTAGGTGGCTGTGCCGTCTGGCTCGATGACCTCTAGGACGCGGGCGTGCTCCTCCACGTAGTGCTCCCGCACCTGGGGAAACTTTTCAGGCATCTGAGGGAACCCCGTTAAGGGGGTTTAAGGAGGTTACTCCTCGAACCTCGGTGTCACCTGCTTGAGGGGGCCACCGCAGAAGGGGCATGTATACTTTAGCATGCGGGCGTCTGCGGCGCAGAAGTATGCGCCATAGTCTTTAGCGCACTTCGGGCAGTAGTAGACAACCTCTATCCTCCTAGCTGCCCCTGGCTTCTGGCCTGTGAGGCTTAGGTAGCGGCCGCAAACTCTACACCTGACCGTGACCCACCCTATATGGCCGTGGGCGTTCGTCCCTTTGTTGAGGCCTAACGTCATATTCTTTTCACCCTCCTGGGTGGGTGCTGGTGTGAGTGGATTTAAATTCTACCCCTCGGGCCCCACTCCACGCCTGGGATCATGTGGGGGCCGGTCTGTAAGGTGTAGAGTGTGGGGTGTGACGTGTGAACATTAAGGCGTTGATTGCCTCGCTATTCATACTCACTCTGGTGCTGGGCGTAGTAGGGCTATACCTGTACTATTCAAGCCTAGCCCCCCTCCGCCTGGTCGAAGGCTGCAGCGGTATCAGTAGCGTGTTAGACCACGTCAAGTACATGGAGTACAACATAACAGACCAGGAGGGCAACGTTTACCTCGTAAAGCTATCCAACAACCCCGGGAACAGGACGGGCAAGATAGAGTTCTACATCAACGGGGAGCTAAACGCTACAGTAACCTACAAGTACGGTAGCAAGCTCGAATACATCCACATAGAGTACTCGAACGGGACTAACATAACAGCCAAGGGGATAAACGCTACCGCCTACTATGAGGAACCATTCGCGACAAGCCTCGTCTTCAAATACAATGAGACAGCAGCCCAGCCAACCCCCACTCCGGGAGGGCAGGCGCAGACGGTCGAGATACACCCATTCCCCGGTATAGCCCCCGTCTACATGCACTGCTTCCTAGGCAAAGCACTCCAGATAGACTGGAGACAGTATGCCGGCCTGATAAAGCCGAGGAACCAGACTCCCGGCATAGTGAACGTATACGTCAGCTTCGGTAAGACGAACTTCAGCGGAACACAGATAAACAGCCTCATACTGAGCATATCGAGGAGGTTGAGCATATCGGGCAAGTGGAGCATACCAGTATACAACATGGTTGTAGCGAAGATCGACAGCGTCCCAGCCATAATAACAATGGTAGTAGACGTCAGAACCCCCGAAAACCCTGTAACGTACACCTTCCACCTCATAAAGCTAGAGCCGGCCTCCTAGGCGGACACCACATCCGCCCTCCCATAGCAC
>WAOT01000054.1 GCA_015521115.1 Desulfurococcales archaeon | reverse complement strand
TGCCCTTAACATTATGGCGAAACACGACTAGGTGGTGTTATCTTATGGTTTTACGTCATAAGACTGTAAAAACAGTTAGGGCTCTCCCCGAGCAGTGTGTAGAGTGTATACTACGTGTGGACAGGCTCCTCTCCACCTCTAAGCACACTCACTCCATTGAGAGAGTAGCAGAAAACGTTTACCACGTCAAGTTCGTGTGGAGAAAGCTTGGTATGACAAAGTACTTTGACGTAGTTTTTAGGGTTGAGAGGGAGGGCAACAAGATCAGGTACAGGAGTATTGAGGGTTCAAGGTATCCTATGATAATAGAGTTCACTCTAAAGCCTAAGGGTGATGTGCTCGAGATCGAGGTATATTCTGAGATGAAGGCTGGCTTAATGGCTGATCTGCTCGGTAGGAAGGACTATGCTAAGTTCATCGAGGATCTCGTTGAAACGGGTATAGCCAAGCTACTAACTGAATCCTCGAGGGTCAGGGAGAGGGAAGAAGGTGAGGTTGCAAGGTGTGATAAGTGCATTCTGTATGACCCTGTGAGGGGTTATTGTTACTTCCTCAGGAGGCCCGTTATAAACGTGATAAAGCCGCCGTGTGGGGGGAGGGACTTCATACCCTACACCTAGGGGTTTTTATCAGGGTCTTTTTCATTTGTTTTTGCTTTATCAATATATATGATTTTGTCACCTATCCTTAAATTCTTAGCCTCCGAAGGGTAAAGTATTCTATTGCCTCTCTCTACAGCGACTATTTTCACACCCTTTCGTGATTCTAGCTCCTCAGTAGTGGTAGGCATACTGATCGTTTCCTCTTTAATGTCGAGGCCCTCTCTTGCTGATGTGATATCCGATATGAACCTAACTACTCCCGGCTCGAAGCCACCGCTAGCTAGCAGTCTTCCGAGTATTGAGATCGGTATTATCAGGTTGGCTCCTAGCATCTCGAGTATGTCCATCGTCATCCTGTTCTTTGCTAAGACAGTTATGTGAACATTCCTGTTGATCTTCTTTGTGAGGGCTACCGCGTGAATTGCCTTACTGTCGTCCTCGTAGCATACAATGACCTTCTCTGCCTCCCCGACGCCTCCCCTGCGGAGTGTTCTCTCGTTTAGTTCTCCAACAATGAATTCTACGGGAACCTCACCCTTAGGCATAGTCTCCCTTATCCAGCCAGTCTCTTCCGCTAACCCGTTGGCTACGAGCTCATCTACTGCCTCGTCGCATATGGGGCCTTCCCCGATTACTATTATTCTCTTCCCTCTGAGTGTCCCCAGGCCCATTGAGGCTTTCACCGTTGCCTCCAGGAACCTGTCTGCTAGGGTTGATATAAAGAGTGTGTAGACTGCTATGCCGAATATCGCTGCCAACCCGGCGACAGCCCATCCAAGCCCTCTAGTGGGTGTTACGTCTCCATAGCCGACTGTGGCCATTGTTATGATGGCCCAGTATAGGCTAGTCCAGATGTCTACGTCGGGCCTTCCCGCTATGATATGCTCTGATAGGTAGAAGAGGGCTGTGCTAGTTAGCCATGCTGCTAGGAAGAATACTAGTAGGAATTTCTCCCTAGAGCGGGCTAGCTTTGATAGGATCTTTATCAGCCTATACGTTATCACAGCACTCATTCCCGCTACCCGGAGATATAAAGGGGATATCATTACCTGGGGGAATTATCTATTAGCCCGTTAAAGGCGGCCACATTTATATCTTGACATTGGAATATGAGAAACGATTAGACATAGCAGGGTGTGGAGTGCCTTGCCAGCAGTTGAAACCATTGAGCACGATATTGTAATAGTTGGAACCGGTATAGCTGGCCTTCGAGCGGCTATCGAGATCAAGAGGAAATATGGTGACAAGCTCGACGTCGGACTTCTCAGCAAGATCCACATCATGAGGAGCCACAGCGTGAGTGCAGAGGGAGGCACGGCGGCCGTCCTATACCCGGAGGAGGGCGACAGCTTCGCACTACATGCCTGGGACACGATAAAGGGCAGCGACTTCCTAGCGGATCAGGACGCTGTATGGCTTTTCGTGAAGCTCATGCCAGAGGAGATCAGGCTCCTCGAGCACTGGGGCCTCCCATGGAGTAGGAGGCCGGACGGTAGGATAGCTCAGAGGCCCTTCGGAGGCCACAGCCATCCCAGGGCTACGTTCGCCGCCGATAAGACAGGGTTCTTCGAGATGCAGACACTCTACAACAAGCTGCTCGAGTACGACAATTGGGAACGCTATGATGAGTGGTTCGTCACCAATATCGTAGTGGAGGATGGGGCCTACAAGGGGCTCTACGCTATAAACATGAGGGACGGAAAGCTATACTACTTCAAGAGTAAGGCCGCAATCATAGCAGCAGGCGGCGGAGGAAGGCTGTACAACTTCACAACATACGCCCACACCGTCACGGGAGACGGATACGCCATGGCCTTCAGGGCCGGGATACCGATCAAGGATCCAGAGTTTATACAGTTCCACCCAACAGGCCTCGTCCCCAGCGGCATCCTAATAACGGAGGGCGCGAGGGGTGAGGGTGGATACCTGATAAACAATAAAGGAGAAAGGTTCATGCTCCGCAAGGAGTGCGCCCCCACCAAGGGAGAGCTTGCCCCTAGGGACATTGTGTCGAGGTGTGAGATGAGGGAGATCTTAGAGGGAAGGGGGTTTGTCGACGAGGTCTCAGGCCTCGGCTATGTCAAGCTAGACCTAACACACCTCGGCGAGGAGAAGATCAACGAGAGACTCCCAGCTGTCAGGGAGATAGCAATCAGATATGCCGGAGTAGACCCCGTTGAGGAGCCTATACCTGTTAGGCCTGTAGCACACTACACAATGGGCGGCATACACACAGACATCTACTATAGAGTCCTCGACGAGACGGGCAGGTGGATTAGAGGGCTCTTCGCAGCGGGAGAGGTCGCCGCATCAAGCGTCCACGGCGCCAACAGGCTGGGAAGCAACAGCACTGCAGAGTGCCTGACGAGTGGGAGGATAACAGGTATACTAGCGGCCGAATACGCACTCCGCCAGAGGGAGGCACCAACTGCCTCACCTGAGAGGCATGCCAGAGAAGAGGAGTGGGTCTGGGGCCTCCTAAAGAGGGAGAGCGGAACTCCCGCCTACGAGATCAGGAGGAAGCTGAGGAACGCTATGGGAGAGTACTTCTACGTTTTCAGGGACGGAGACGGGATGAAGACAGCTCTTAGCATCATAAAGGAGCTGAGGAGGAAGGCTAGGGAGGAGATGTATGTTGAGGATAAGAGTAAGATCTACAACACAGACCTGCAGGCTGCACTGGAGACCTTAAACCTCCTTGACGCCGCCCTCGCAGCTGTCTCAGCAGGACTAAACAGAACCGAGAGCAGGGGTGCACACTACAGGCTAGACTACCCGAAGAGGGATGACGAGAACTGGCTGAAGCACACGCTAGTTCTCAGGAGCGGTGAGGACGATGTCAGGATTACGTACTGGCCCGTTGCGATCACCACTTGGAAGCCCGTGGAGAGGAAGTATTAGTGGGGTGTGAGCTATGAGTGAGGGTACAGGGAAAGTCCTCCCAAACAGGCCCGGGTGGCTCGCTAGCGTGAACCCCTGGGTTCTAAGGGTTGTGAACAACCCTGAGAGGCTCGCATTCGTACTCCACAGGCTCACAGGCCTGCTAATGGCCCTAATAATAATGGCCCACATATTCGTAACGGGCACACCTGCTAGAGTCGGCTGGGAGGCGTGGGCTGAGGAGATAGCTAAGGCGCAGGGCATAACCGTTGTGACACTGTACTTCTTCTTCTTCGCAGGCATTGCCTGGTATCACGGGCTAAACGGAATAAGACTGCTACTAGTCGAGTTCTTCGGCACCTGCATAGGAAAGCCGGAGAAGCCTAAACCGCCATATCTAGCGCCGAGCCTGAAAGCCTGCCAGAGGAAGCTACTCTACACCGTCTACATATTGTGGGCTATCCTGTGGATCCTCACAGGATACATAGTCTTCATGGGCTAGGGGGTGAGAAGGATGGTGAAGAAGAGTACAGTCCAAATATGGCTCCAGTATGTGACCGCGATACTGCTCATATTCCTCCTCACATGGCACCTACTGGTCAGAGTACCATGGCTTAGAGGTGTAGAGACGTTCAAGGACACGCTAGCCAGCGAGAAGGTCTACCATGAGGTTAGCAGTTACGGGATCCTGCTGCTCATATTCGCATATGTAGCCCTGCTACATGGCTTCAACGGATTAAGAACTATACTGCTAGAGTGGACGAGCGGCAAGTATAACGGTCTCATAACGGGCACTATTATCATACTATTCATCATATTTGGAGCCCTAGCCACATACACGGTGATCGGCATAACCCCGCCATGAGCATCTAGAGTGGGAGGTGTGGGAGCATGACGTTCGACCCGGAGGCGGCGACAAGAACCCCGCCTAAAAAGGTGATCTTCAGGGTCAAGAGGTACAACCCCGAGACGGGGAAGACCTGGTGGGACGAGTACGAGGTCGAGACGTACAGGGGAATGACCGTTCTCGACGCCCTCCTCAAGATCAAGGAGGAGATAGACCATACCATAGTTATGAGGTACAGCTGTAGAATGGGTGTATGCGGTAGCTGTGGGATGATAATAAACGGGATGCCAAGGCTGGCCTGCCAGACACAGGTGGCGGAGGTCGCTACAGAGGCTAACCCTGTAATAACGATCGAACCCCTCAAGAACCACCCGGTGCTGAGAGACCTCGTGACAGACTTCACAGCATTCTTCGAGAAACATAGGAGCGTGAAACCATACACGATAAGGAAGGACAAGGAGGAGCTCGAGACCGGCGATATGGAGTACCTCATGTCTCCCGAGGAGCACAAGGAGCTATACGAGTACACACTCTGTATTGCATGTGGCCTGTGCTACAGTGCGTGCCCCGTAGCCGCTAGCGACGAGAGATTCCTAGGCCCACAAGCCCTCACATACGTCTGGAGGTACGTGTCAGACCCTAGAGACGAGGCGTGGCAGGAGAGGCTTGAGGCCGTAGACGTCGAGGGAGGCCCATTCAGCTGCCACTACGCTGCCAGCTGTAGCGCTGTCTGCCCGAAGATGGTTGACCCCGGAGCTGCTATCCAGAGGCTCAGGAGCGCCCTCATCAAGTATAGGCTAGGCCTCTACAAGAAGAAGAAGGTTGCGAAGAAGGCGACGAGGCCTGCTGAACAGGTTAAACCCAAGAAGCCACTACCACCTGAGGCACAGCCTGTGCCGGGCGCGAATATAGAGGCAATGGAGAGGGAGCCTCCAACAATACCCGTAGAGCAGCTAATCGCTTAACATACTCAATAGTAACCTCTTTTTCCCCTACCTAACCTGTTTTCACTATTATTATCACTCTTTTAATAGGCGGGATGTTAGGCCTAGAGCCATAGTTATTTGGGCTCGGAGCGTATCTGCATTGTGGGTGGAGTGAATGGCTGGCCCGATCATCCTGCGAGACCTGACCGACAGGCAGTTAGAATTGCTCGAGTCGTCTGGAACCCTGGCCTTCATCCCTAGGTTTCGGCTGGGGGATGGGGACGTCTTAATGATCTGGTGGGAGAGCAGGGCCCGGTGGGTGTATGCCCTTGTTGACAAGGTTGTGGTCGACGCCGGTATTAGTGATTATGAGGAATATGTTCGCTACAGCGGCTATGGCAGTGTTGAGGAGTGGCTCTCGGCAGAGGAAAAGAGGCTCGGAGGAGTGCTACCCAGAAGGTTAGCACTGTTGAGGCTCGTAGAGTATGGCTCGTGGGAGGAGAAACAGTGATGGGAAAATGCGCCCCATGCACCCGGCTCACTTATACTCTAGCCGAAGGTAGCGAGTGGCACATAAGGGGGCACTGGGATTCTGATGGAATCGCGAGTATGAGCCTCGCTTTAAGGTGGATGGGCACCGACAGAGTAGAAAGTATTGGCGTGCCGAGGATAGGGGTTTATAGGGCGGACGCCATAGGCCGGGGCTCTGGGAGGCTCCTAGTCCTCGACTACGGCATCCCTGGGAGTGAGTATGAGAGGCTCGCCACCTTTGGGTACAAGGGCATAGTGGTAGTTGATCACCACCTCGTAACTCCCCCCTCAAACCGGGCGGGGCTCCTCTACTGCAACCCCGCTGCACTGGGTTGTGATGAGAGCATACCGGCGTACTCCGCCAGCCTAGTCTTAGGATCCCTACTATACAATAAACCGGGCAGTGTTGAGAGGGTGCTCATGGCCGTAGGGATTGTGGGGGACTACGCGCCATACATAGACGCAGCACAGAAGGGGAGCCGGGAAACGGTTCCAGAGGCGGTCGTATATGCTGCGGAAATACTCAGAGGCACCAAGTGGAGTGTGGAGGAGTTGAGGGAGCTTGCCGACGTCCTTGACAGCCCCTATAGGTTACTCGATATTGACTGTATCAGGGAGCTCGTCCGCGCCGGGGCTGAAGGAGGTTCTGACGCCTATAGGAGTGTCAGCTGCGTGTGGGACGATTACGAGAAAGTCTCCGGTATAGTTCAAGAGGCCCTTTCCATGCTTGTTGAATACCAGCGTGCCGACTGTATGAGGCTCTACAAGCTCACGTATGATGCTTACATTACGAGCACGATAGGTAGAGCACTCGCCGCCCAGCACCCCGACAGTATTATTGTACTCCTGCACACCATCCCACGCCTCCAGCTAGGGTTTGCATATATCAGGTCGATAACGAGAGACCTAGGTACCCTAAGGAGAACTTTAGAGGAGGCCGGAGTCAGGGTGGGTGGTAAAAGGAGGGTGCTGGTTGCAGAGTATACACCCGGAGATGAAGACAGGCTAGCCGATATTATCTCATCCTCCTCTAGGACTGTCTGCTAAGTCTAACTTTAAAGGGGGAGTGGGCCAACATTTCACTGCGGGTGTAAGGCGTGAGCGTGAACTACGCAACATTGGGGGAGCTGAAGAAGGGTAGCTATATTGTAATTGACGGCGAGCCCTGCAGGATAGTAGAGATCACCAAGGCTAAGACTGGGAAGCACGGCAGTGCTAAGGCCCACGTTGTAGCGATAAGCGTCTTCACAGGGCAGAAGAAGACCCTAGTGGCGCCCGTAGACACGAGGGTTCAGGTGCCCGTTATTGAGAAGAGGCTAGGCCAGGTTCTTGCAGACATGGGCGACACGCTCCAGATAATGGATCTCGAGACATATGACACTTTCGAGATCGAAAAACCTGATGACCCGCAGCTCCTAGCTAAGCTTGAGCCAGGCGTTAACGTTGAGTACTGGCTCATTATGGGCAGGCCCAAGATAATGAGGGTCAGGAGCAGCTAGCCCGGAGGCTCACACCTCAACTATGACCCTATCTCCAAACAGTATTTTACTGTGGGCCTCCCTTGAGAGGACTAACTCTTTCAAGCTGTACGGTGAGAGGTGGAACGCCACGGCCTTCTCTGGCCTGACGTATCCCACGAGGTTAAGTAGTGACCTGACACTCATATGACCAACCTCATCCTCAACATCTCCCGCTATCGTTGAGGGTAGGGTCGCTTCGGCTACTAGAGCGTCGATCCCCTCTAGTATGTCCCAGTCCCAGCCTCTTGGGCCCGTGTCGGCGGTATAAGCTATATTCCTCCCCGTAGCCCTGTCCTCAACTATGAAACCATAAGTTGGAACGGGGTGTGATGTCCTGAATGGGTTAATCCGTAAGCTCCCGAGCGTTACCGTCTTCTCAGTAATGATCTCGAGCTGACCCCTTATACCAGATGGTAGGAAGCTGGTGTAGGGTGCTTCATTCTCTTCACCCGCATGGGGCGCATGGATTGTTATCCAAGGGCAGCCTTCAACTACCCTCCCTACAGCTATTGCTGGGAGGCCTGCCCAGTGGTCTATGTGTTTGTGGCTTATGTAGACCAAGCGGATTTCGCATGGATGTATGCCTTCAAGGGTTAACTTGGAGAGGCATCCTTCTCCTGGGTCTACAAGGAGGTTTTCCCCTTGAGAGCCCCTTATCAGTAGGCAGGGGCCTGAGTAGCCCGGAGGGGGGTACGAGCCGCCACCGCCTAGCAACATAAGCTTTAATCTATCCACTCCCACGAACCCCGCCAAGACCTTTGAATTAGGTGAGGCGTATAATTCCCTAGCCCTACTAATCCGATCGGCCGTACGGGTGAAAAAGGAAGCGTATCGTTGAACGGGTGTAGATCTTGCTGAGGAGGGCTCTCTGGGTGCTGGGCCTCTCAATAATGGTTTCAAGCATAGCACTGATAGCCTCAGGAATATACGGCCTATACCTATACTACCGGGGGGCTACATCGGAGGAGTGGGCCTCAAGGGTCATGCTGGGCTATGGCATACTATACCTCATAGTCGGCAGGCTCCTCTACTGGGTGGGAGAAGGGGAGATCAGGAGGGCGAAGGAGGCCCTCATTATAACGGTGCTCGTATGGATCCTGATCCCTTTCCTCGAGGCCATCCCCTTCATGGCAGCCCTCGGCATCCCCTTCATAGACGCGCTCTTTGAAAGTGTTAGCGGCTGGACCACTACGGGCCTCACAATACTATCAGGACAACACAGCTCATGGCACGGCATATACGTGCCCCTCGTCGACGAGATCCCTGAGACGCTCAAAATGTGGAGGACACTCATGCAGTGGGAGGGGGGTCTCGGCATCGTAATACTAACCGTGGCCGTGCTCGCCCCTCCAGGCGTTAGTGCCGCAGTCCTATACCTTGCGGAGGGGAAGTTCGAGAAGCTAGAGGCAAGCTTTAAAAGGACGAGCGTGCTCATGGGGTTCATATACCTGATCCTCACCCTAGTATCAGTACTCCTCTTCCTAGTAGCTGGTATGACCCCTATGGACGCCCTCCACCACGCTATGACCGGGATTGCGACGGCAGGGTTCTCCCCGCATAGCCAGAGCCTGGGGTACTACCTGAATAGGCCTGCTGTGCTTGTCGCTGGCATGATCGTGATGATGATGGGTGCCATAAGCTTCTCAGACCACTGGAACATTATGAGGGGGAACTTCAAGGCCCTAAGGGATAGCATCGAGCTTCAAGCCCAGATCCTAATACTCGGGTTCGCTATGATGTTCGCCTACATAGTGTGGGCGATCGTCCCAAGCTTCCACGAGAACTACTCCCTACTACAGGCCCTATTCCATGTCGACTCGGCACTCGCTACAGCAGGATTCCAGGCCGGAGACCTCCATAACGTGCCGGAGGCGTATAAGTTGATCATAGCTGTCCTCTCAATCATAGGTGGGAGCGCATTCTCCACTGCAGGTGGCATAAAGGTGTTGAGGCTCGTCATAGCTGTTAAGGCGATAAGCATTGAGGCCGACACCGTCATTAAGCCTCCCGGTTACGTGCCTAAGAGGAGGATAGGTAAGTATGTTGTAAACGAGGTCATAGTCAGGAGGAGTCTCGCTACGATCACAGCCTTCGTATCGACATACATAATCCTCTCAATGATTCTCTCAGCACTCGTCCCATCCTACGACCTTGGAGACGTCCTCCTCGAGGTGGCCAGTGCTATGGGGAATGTTGGGCTGAGCTCGGGGATCTCTGCGGCCGCAGCACCTCTCGCCTCAAAAGTTGTCCTTATAGCGGCGATGCTCTTGGGGAGGTTGGAGGTTGTAAGCTATCTGATAGTGTTGAAGGCAGCCTTCTCGAGGTAGGGTTTAGGCCAGCATTAGATCCTTGTACCTTTCGAGCATCTCGACACTTCTCTTAACATCTGCGAATAGCCTCGAAGCCTCCTCCACGTCCTCCAGCTCTATCCTAAACCTCCCCTTCCTCCTAGCAATGACGTATGCGGGCTCAAGTAGCTGTAGTGCGTATCTTAGGCTCCTCTCCACGCCTACCTTGGTCAACCTCTCTAGGGCCTCATCGCTTACTGGGATCTCGAGCTCGTCGCTTCTAATCCTTATTATGTCCCTTATCTCGTCCTCCCTGTAAGGCCTGGTAGTTATTATTAGGAGCCTGTCGAGGAGATCCCTAGGTATTCCATGAGGGCTTGTGACGTCCGTCCCCCTAATCCTGGTCATCCCCCTATTAGTTGCTAGTATTATGAGTGGGGCGAACTCGCTCTCCATCGCTTTTGTTAGGAAGCCGAACGACTCGAGATCTAAGAGGTGTGCGTCATCTATGAAAAGTACTCCGGGAACCATCTCGGCCCTACCGCTCTCCAGCAGCTTCTTCACGAGCTTGTCCGTCTCCCTCCTGACCTCATCACTTATCTCCTTCTCCCCGCCGAAAATGGCGAATAACCCTGTGAAGATTGCCCTCTGCGCTGCTATGCTCACATCTATGTCGTGGAGTGTGAACGTCCTTATAACCTTCTTAACCTTCTCAACGGGGCCCTCTGGGATTTCCACTTCCACCTCAGTCTCCACATCATAGAGCTTCTTACCCCGCCCCTTTGCCCGGCCGAGCTTCCTGACCTCTAGTGTCTCCGCGTCGATCGATATAACGTCCCCTTTCTTCACCCTCAGCCTTAGGAGCTGGGCTGCCACTTCGGGGGGTAGGCGTTCGAACCTCCTAACCTCATCCTTTGTCTCTAGCACTAGTTTTGCCCCTGTAAGGACTGGGTAGGGGCTGAAGGGGGTCTTCCCCCTGTAGAACTTTCTCTCAACCACAACCCCCTCGAAGACCCTCCTCTCCTCTACAACCCTCACACCGATGGCCCTCCGTACGGCCTGGAGGAGTACTTCTGTCTTCTTCCTCTCTACACTATACACCTCGCTAGCGTTCAACGCGACGAATGGGGTGTCTTCGCCTAGCTCTCTAGCTATAGCTATCGCTATAGCTGTTTTACCGCTCCCCGGGGGCCCAGCTAGTAGGATGCCTTTCCCGCTCAGCCTCCCCTCCTTGATCATCTCTACAATTACGCCTGCGGCCTCCCTAGCCTCCTCCTGGCCTACGAGGCCGTCCCCAATCCTCTTCGCCTTACCATCTACCAGTCCTAGCCCTGTTATGTGGCTGTGCATTGATACGCCTAGTAGTCCTCGTTTCAGGCTTATACTTGATCCTGCCTCCATGTCCTTCACCCCACTTCCGCCCTTCTAAGCGGTGTTCGGGTGGGTGTTAAAGTATGATACGAAGTGTCTGAGACTTCCAGAATTGTATGGAGGGGAAAGGGTGTGTAAGTATCTGGTGGTCATGCCTGGTACTTTCTAGCTATCTCCTTGATCTTGTCCTTCTTTAGAGTCCAGCTGGGCGGCTCAGGTATGATGCCCCTCGGCCTTATTAGGAGTACGAGGAGTATCAGCACTCCCAGTAGTATGTATTCTAGGGCGTTGGCGAAGTAGCCTACATCGATCCCTACCGCTTGGACGTGGAAGAGCCTCGCGATGTCCTGCTTGTATAGCCTTATCGGGCCTATGAGTAGTGCCACCACTATAGTTGTTGCCAGCCCCACTCCCCTGTTGCTCGCCATACCTCCGAGTATCATTAGGGCCCAGGGCCAGAAAGTCCAGAACACTCTATCGAATATGCTCTGTGCCGCGATGCTTGAGCCTGTCGTCCACGGGTTCAGGCTGAAGACGACCCCTGCTAGGGCCGCGAATGCGCTCCCTATGATCATTGCGTCCCTCCTGACCTTAGCTACATCCTTCCCGAGGGCCTCAGCGCTCTCCTCATCGTCCCTCACAGCCCTAAACAGCCTCCCTCCAGGGCTGTTGTGGAAGCTCTCCATGTAGACGTATGTCAGTAGGGCCATTATTAGGGCGAAGACTGACGTCCATAGTGGGGCGTTCCCCGTGAAACCAAAGAAGTTGGGGGCAGTCAGCCCTACCGTGGGTGTTGAGCCCATAATGCTCACAGTATAGGTGGCAAGAACCCTAAGGCCCTCGCTCGCAGTGAGGAGCATTATCGCCAGGTAGTCTCCTCTAAGCCTCAGGGCTGGGTATGACGCTAGCCACCCTAGGAGTCCTCCCAGGATCATGGCTATGACTAGTGAGAAGAGTATCATTGCTATGGAGAGCCCCGGCTTGTGGGGTAGGATTTCGTTTAACCTGGCTACGAAGTCTGTGTTCTGTGTAATCACTAGCTTCCAGGCTTCCCCCCTTGTCACTCCAAGCTCCGGTGCTGCTATTACCGCTGCTATCCTGGTTGCGAGGTTGCCCACTACTATGCCTCCGACTGCAAAGAACATTGCCTGTCCAAAGTCTGGTATCCCTGTCATACCTGCCTTCATGTTTAGGCTTGCGGACAGTATGTAGTAGACCGCGATGAAACTGATTATCTGCTCCGCCATTACAGCCAGGTTCACCATTGCCCTCTCACCCCTCGCCCTCCTCGTGTTCTTCTTCTCCAAGCTCTGGCGCGGCAGGTGGCGGGGCTAGGTACTTCTTATACAGCCCTGCTAACCCTTGTGGGGCGAAGAGTAGGAAGAGGCCTACCGCAAACATTGATATTACCCTACTGTACTTTGTTATCGCTCCGAGCCCGGTTGCGATGCCTATGAAGAAGGTTACGTATACCTCTATGAAGCCTATCAGCATACCTCCTGCTAGGCTCCCAAATATGCTATTCACCCCTCCTACTATGCTCCCTGCGAAGGCGCTCACAACTATCTCGTCTGCCGGGCTTGTCGCGCTTATGGGCTTGAGGCCTGCGACGCTTGGCCTCATCATTATGAAGAAGCCTGCTAGGCCTGCTGTGGCACCACTAATGATCCATGAGAGGGCGTATATCCTCCTAACGTTTATGCCCAGAACCTCGGCTAGGGGAGGGTTCTCTATGCTGGCCCTCATTTTCACGCCGAGAGTCGTCTTGAATAGTAGGATGTAGATTGCCGCTGTTATTATGAGCACTATTAAGGTGCTGTAGAGGGCGTCTCCTGGGATAGTGAGGTAGCCCTTCATTATGTAGAGGTCGTAGCTGCTGAAGTCAACGCTAGTGCTCTGGACGTTTATCTTGTTCAATAGGCTGACGATCTTTACATGTGTGTTGTAGAGGAACAGCACCGCCATCAGTATGAAGTCATACGCCAGGGTCGCTATCATGAGTTGGAGGTAATCTGACCCCCTGTCGAGCAGGGGCTTTAGGATTAGGTAGTATTCCACCATTGCAGCTATTATACCGCCCACGATCGCAACCACGGCCCCTATAATATAGACACTGGCCGGGTAAGCGAGCCTGTATGGGATTATCCCCTCATGCACTGTAAGGTCTGGCTGGATCCCCTTGCCCGTTATGTATGCAGCCATCGCCGTAATTGCTAGATATGCCCCGAAAAGGCTTAGCCTTGGATGGGCGAAGTTGAACACCTTGGTCGTCATATAGATGAGCGTTATACCAAGGCTCAGTAAGGCGAGAACGCTCCCATAGACTAGGGTTCCCATCAATATGTTCACGTTCACCGTCCTCACCCCCTAGACTACTCCCATATAGAGCTTCGCGAGATCCTTCTGGGCTAAGAGCTCCCGGGCGGGCCCGTCGAAGGCTATCCTGCCGTTGACAACGAGAACCCCCTTATGCCCGATCTCGAGGCCAGCCTTAACGTTCTGCTCCACAAGGACGACCGTATAGCCCTGCTCGTTAAGTCTCTTCACGTTTGCTAATACCTCTCTCGCCAGTTTCGGTGCTAGACCGGCTGTGGGCTCGTCTATTAGGAAGATCTTGGGCTTCCTAATGATCCCGATCGCCATCGCAAGCATCTGCCTCTCACCACCGCTCATCGTACCGGCCTTCTGGTGGAGCCTCTCCCTTAGTCTCGGGAATGTCTTGAAGACCTCCCTAACCCTTTCCCTGAAAACGTCCTGTGGTAGGTCGTGGCCTGCTAGTTTGAGGTTCTCCCACACCGTCAACTCGGCGAAGATATTGTTAAGCTGGAATATGAAGGCCATCCCGAGCTTAGCCCTCTCGTGGGGCGGTAGTCTAGTGATATCCTTACCATAGAAGAGTACCCTGCCGCTGTAGACTGTTGTCAGCCCGAACATTGTCTTCAGCAGCGTGCTCTTCCCCGCCCCGTTCGGGCCTACAATGACTGTTATCATACCCTCGGGTATCTCGAGGTCTATGTCGAATAGGGTCTGGAGCTTTCCGTAGCCGGCGTTTACCTTCTCCAGCTTAAGGACAACGCCTGCCACCCCCGGGTCACCCCCCTAGGTAGCTCTCTAGGACGTCCGGGTGGTTCAACACGTAATCCGGGGGCCCCTCAGCTATGACTCTACCCATGTTCATAGCGTAAGCGTAATCAACGTACTTGGCTACTAACCCTATCCTGTGCTCGATTATGAAGAAGGTTACGCCCCTCTCCCTTGACAGTCTTACTATCCTATCGAAGAGCTCGTGTACTAGGGTAGGGTTCACGCCCGCTGCGGGCTCGTCCATTATTATAGTGTCGGCCCCCTTCATTATAGCCCTCGCAATCTCAAGGAGCTTGAGCTGCCCGCCGCTCAGGTCGCTGGCGGGCACCTCCCACTTCTGGTAGAGGCCGACCCATGAGAGTATGTCGAACGCCCTCTCAACAGCCTCCTCCTCAAAGGGGATCCACTTACTCCTTAGGACAGCGGCTGTATAGGGGTTTTCTCCGGGGTGCCCTTCTGCTGCTACGAGTACGTTCTCTAGTACTGTGAGGTTTAGGAACGGTTTTGGTATCTGGAACGTTCTGACGAGGCCAAGCTTTACCCTCTCATGGGGTGGTAACCTGGTTATGTCCTTCCCCTTGAAGATCACTCTCCCCTCCTCCGGGAGGAGGAAGCCTGAGATCACGTTTACCAGGGTCGTCTTACCGCTCCCGTTTGGGCCTATGAGGAGCGTGATCTTTCCTTTGGGGATCCGGATGTTAACCCTGTCTAGAGCTACTATGCCGCCGAACCTTTTCACTAGGTTCTCCGTTATTATCACATGCTCCTGCAGCTCCTCCTCCCTTGCTACTTGTAGACCCATTAGATGCCCACCCCATTAGACTTTAGATAGTGTGATTACCATTTGCCGGGTGGATTCACATTTCCAAGGTATAGGGTGCGATTAAAAAGAGTGCCCCCCGGGCTGGGGGAGAATGTGTGATGTTCCCCGGAAAAAGGGGGAGAAGGAACGGGTTATGCCGAGGGTTTCCTCCTAAGTAGGAGTGCCGCTATTATTATGATTATTACTATTATTATGCCCGCTATTACAGCAGTCCCGCCTACTCCACCTGTCTTAATTGGGCCGGTGAAGGTCGCCTTGTACATGTCTGGGTATGTCTTACCGTTCGGCAGCGTCTCCCAGGTTATCGTGTTCTGGTTACCAATGTACTTGCCGACCTTAGTCCACTCGTACTTGCCGGTTGTAGAGTTCTTCATAATGATCCAGAGGTCGTAGTCGGCTGTCGCCCTGTCCCCTGCGTCGTTTAGCGGGAAGGTGCCTGTGGCCGCGAACTGGGCGAACTCCTGGCTCTGCACCACATTAGGTAGTGCCTGCTTCACAGCGTTCACTAGGGCGTCGGGGTCGTTGAGGTACTGTGTCCCGTTGTTTAGGATTGCGAGTGTTACAGCTACCACGATATCGTGGGCTGCGAGGCTGTAGGCGTCTGCGTTGCTACCAGTCTTCTGTACAACGTACTGGTTGACCTTCTGCGTCTCCTGGGTCGTTGCTGGGCTGAATATCGGGTTGATGAAGAGGGTCTGCTCTGAGAACTGAGCCGCGTCTGGGTCACCGCTTATCTCAGTCAGCAGGGCTGTCCCGTCGCTTCCGAACCAGGGTACCTGGCCAAGGATCGGGTATCCCTTGGCCTCCTTGAATAGATCCTTGACCTCCTTGAAGCCTATCGCTATGATTCCGACCTCGTTCCTGTTGTAGCCCTCCTTAGCCGCCTTCTGGAGGGCGTCCGCTAGTTTACCCGCTACGACGGAGAACTGTGGGTTCTCGGGGTTGTACTCCTCCCTTAGGAGCACCTTGATCCCATTGCTCTTTAGGACGTCCTCGGTAGCGTCTGCTAGGCCCTTACCCCAGGTGTCTGCCCTCACAACCATTAGCACAGCCTTTATGCCGTCCTCCTTTGCCACCTCACCGATTACCTTACTCTGCACGTCGTCTGCAGGGCAGAACCTGAAGACGTTATCACCTGGTATGGCTAGCTCGACAGCGGTGCTGCTGGGGCTTATGAGTAGGACGTTGTGCTGGTCAGCAGCGTCCTTGAGCTTCTTGACCTCAGCGCTGGTCATGGGGCCCACTATTATCTTAATGCCCTGGCTTACTAGGGCGTTGAACTTCTGTTGTGCAACGTCCGGCTTTGTCTGGGTGTCCTCTACTGTGATGTTAATCCTGAACGGGGCGTTCTTCTGCTCGAGGTACTGGTTCATCTCCTGCACTGCAAACTCGACCGCCGCCTGGGCTCTTACCCCGTAGCTCTGGAGGTCTCCGGTTAGGGGTAGGAGTGCGCCAATGGTTATGACTACGGGCTGCTGCTGTGCGAAGGCGCTAACTGCTAGCATTGCTGGGGCGAGAATCATTAGGGCGGCAAGCATCAGGGCGTACAGCTTTCTTCCCACCAACATGTCACCCCGGTATCCTTTATCTCATCATCTAATAAGAACCCTCTTCTCTATTAAAAGCTTACCCGACCCCTTAAAAGGTATCCGTATATGACTATATATTGCAAGCTCCTAGAATGAATCCCACCTGTCATCCCACCATGCGATTATGGCCTGGAGGTATAGACGGGTGTACAACACCCGGGGAGGGTAGTGTAAGGATGGGGGTAGGGATGGGCTCAAAGCAGGTCGTCGTGCTTGTAGGTGGGGCCGGCTATCTTGGGGTAAGCACTGTGTTAAGGTCTGTTGAGAAGAAGCTCGTGGGAGAGGAGCTCTCATTCTTTGTCGCAGCTAGGAGGAGGAGTGTTAAGAGGAGGAGGTGGGCCAGGGAGATCCTTAAGAGGGCGGGGACTTCCCTGATCCTGGGCGAGACCATTGAGCCGTCCATGATTGAGGGTGTATCGCCTGACGTCGTCGTGTATATGGCGGGGAAGCCTGGAGGGGAGAGGGGCAAGGTCTGGGAGGCGCATTATGGTCTGCTCAAGCGGCTGTTCAACGCTATAGGGTCTGTGGGCGCTAGGCTCGTCTATGTGAGTAGTATCGCTGTAAGGGCAGACCTCTCAAGAGACCCCCCAGGGAGTATCGTCTACGAGGAGGAAGAGCACCTCTCCGGCGAGGGCAGATTTGAGACCTACCACTCAGAGAGTAAGGCCGAGGGTGAGAGGCTGACAGCATCCTATAGGGGGAGGTGGGCCATCCTCAGGCCAGGTCTAATACTAGGCTGGATGAACCCACACCTGGAGTGGAAGCTCCTCAAGATGGCCTGCAGGCTCCACTTAGTCCCCCACAGCCCTTACGCTCCCGTCGTCAGGTGGTGGAAGGCGGCTGACGCTATCCTAAAGGCGGTGGAGGGGGAGCTCGATGGTAGGTGGGTTCATGTAGTGGAGGAGAGGGGTATGAGGGAGGTTTTACAGGAGGAGTGTGGACTTAGTAGGAGTTTAGCGGTAAACGTGCACCCCCTCGCGGGTATCGGTAGGCTCGCTGGAAGGGGTAGCCCGTTGAGGCTTGGTTGGAGTATTTTGAGGAAAAAACACTATTATAGGAGCAGGTTCCTCACCCTCTAGCCGCCTCCTGTTACGCTCGCGTGTATGCTTGGCAGACTTATGAAGTATGCTAGGAAGATCAGTGCGACTATGACTAGGATCGGGTTGAGATCCTTCCACTTGCCTGTTACTGCCTTTAGGAACACGTAGCTTATGAAACCTAGGCCCATCCCATCGGCTATGCTGAATGTGAACGGTATGCCCGCAATCGTTAGGAAGGCGGGGAGGGCTTCTGTCGGGTCTTTCAGCTCGATCCTGTTGATCGCCTGGGCCATTAGGAGGCCCACTATTATGAGTGCTGGTGCTGTTGCGTATGCTGGTGTCGCCGTGAATACTGGGGTGAACACTAGGCCTAGGAGGAACAGTAGCCCAACGACCACCGCTGTGAGCCCTGTACGGCCTCCCTCCTCAACTCCTGCAGCGCTCTCAATGTAGGTTGTGACGGTGCTTGTACCGAGCATTGCACCCACTGTTGTGCCGACCGCGTCTGTTAAGAGCATCCTCCCTATCCCCGGGATCTTGCCGTCCTTCCTCATGAGGCCTGCCATAGCGCTTAGCCCTGTAACTGTACCTAGGGTGTCGAAGAAGTCTACCATGAAGAATGTGAATACGATTGCTGTCGCCGCGGCGATGCCGAGGTCTAGGAGGTGGCCTAGGCTGAACTTCATCGCCGCTGAGAAGTGGGGCCATGAGACGACGCCGGAGGGGGGTGGTGATATGTTTAGTGCCCAGCCCACTATCATGGCAGTCAGTATGGATATGAGGAGGGCGCCGGGGACTCGCAACGCCATGAGGGCGCCCGCTATCAGGGTGAACAGGATCGCCAGCAGCGGGCCCGGCTGGACGAACGCTTTAATGTTAAATGCTATGGCGAACGGGCTAGGCTGTATTATGCCGGCGTCGGCGAAGCCTATCAGGGTTAGGAACAGCCCTATGCCTGCGGCTATACTGTACTTGAGCGTCGGGGGTATCGAGTTCGCCACCGACTCCCTAACCTTCGTAAGGCTCAGAATAATGAATATTATGCCCTCAACGAACACCGCTGCCAGCGCGACCTGCCACGCCTCAACCCCGCTCACACCCTTAGCCGCTAGGACTGCTGCGGTGAAGGGTACGACAGTGTAGGCGAAGTAACCGTTAAGCCCCATTCCAGGGGCGAGGGCGTAGGGGGCGTTAGCGTAGAGGCCCATCATGAGCGTCGCAATAGCGGCTGAGAGGGCGGTAGCCGCTACAACACCATCCCTAGGCACCCCCGCATCGCCGAGGATCGCGGGGTTAACAAATAGTATGTAGGCCATAGTCATGAACGTCGTCAGACCCGCTATTACCTCAGTCCTAACACTCGAACCCCTCTCACTAATGTGGAAAAGCCTCTCCAAGAGAGACCCCTGAGAGGCCACCCCTCTCACCCATCCCTAAGCTTTACAGTCAGGCTTAAGCCACTATAAAAAGACCTCATTGCAAGAGGCGGGACTATTTACATTAATCTGTAAAAGAACCCGCCAAAAAACCATAGGCCAAGGGAGAAAACCATTAAAACCCCGCCAAAATATACACCCACAAAGGCAGACAAAGACCGGGCCCGTAGCTCAGCCAGGATAGAGCGCTGGCCTCCTAAGCCAGTGGTCGGGGGTTCAAATCCCCCCGGGCCCGCCAAAACGGAGATGCGGGGACACAGCGGTGCGGGGCTCCTCTTCTTCCTTCTCCTTCTGTAGGGCCTGGGGTTTCGCTTCTTGTATTCGGCCATGATCCTGTCTATTTCTTCCACGTTGCCTATCTCATACCTCTCGCACTGGCCGTTCATGCACACGACTTTAACCAAGTAAAGATAGATACGCTCCTCTCCGCTCTTGAGCCTCTTCTTCTTCCTAACAAGATAATAGTTCACGCCCACAGCGGGCACCTGTTCCAAATTTGGAACTTCCCCCTCTAAATTATAGGCTTGCGCCCCGCTCATCCTTCACCACCCTTTAAATAACTGCGTGGAAATTCCCCCTTGTCCTCGTCTTGTCTTGCTAGTTTCATGATCGCTGCTTCGGCCTTCCTCGCGAAGCCACTCCATGTCTCACCGAGCTCCTCTGCTAGAGGTCTCAGGAGTTTGGCTACGCAACCCATAGCCTCGGCCATCTCATCCATATCACATGTCTCAGGATCCTCGCCGCACCCCGTCAGAACCTCGCGCTTGCCCGCAAGGCAGCGCTCCCAGATTAACTCCCAGACACTCCTACCATCAACCTCATAGACGAGGACACTACCCAGCACACCGTCCGGCTCAAACACACTCGCGAACCCGAGAACCAGGTCGTCCCCAGCCCACAAAGCCCACTCACGCAGGTTATGCGCAAGCCACCGCGCCAAACTCATATACACAGTTCACCACCCACTCTTGCACTTACGATAAGCATCTAGCAACCCCACAGCATAGCCGAATATGAAGCCGAACCCGACAAGCGAAACAACAAATAATACTTCCATAGCTAACTGCACATCCACGCCTAGCTCACCCCTTAAAGAACTCGGATAGGGGACGGACACGCTCGGGCCTTGGCCTGTAAAACCTACAATAACCCTCGTAGTATGTTATCGGTTTTTCTCGTGCCTTACACCAGCCTAGTACCTTCCTGCCCCATTTAGCCTCATGTATTAGTGCTAGCTCCTTCCTGTAATCATCCAATTCATCAATTGGTATGAAATAGATGCATCTCCTACAATCCGCCCACGGCATAACCAGATCACCCGTATATCCGTATCCTCTTCGTTATCACCGGTCTCCGCTCCGCCTCTCCCACCATGTAGGCTCTCAAAGCTGCTCGTATAAGCTCACTCTTGCTAGTCCTCTTCTTCCTGGCCAGCTCCTCAAGCAGCCACAATAGCTCGTCATCCACCTTGAAGCTCACAACCCTCAAGCCTATTCACCTTTTTATATTCATTCTTTAATTCAACAATAAATCTGAATAAAACTTGGCGGACAAGCTCAGACCGGGTTATGCCTAGCCTTTTCGCTAAGTCATCCAGTTCATCCATTAATTTTATTGGTATCTTTACTGTCAACAACTTTAGTTTACGCTTCCCATCATATGGATTATCAAAGATATAGCCGAGTTCTTGGGCAACAGGCTTAACAAAACGATTTAACCACACGCTATAGCTCTTGTTCCTCACCCCAACCGTTTCCTTCGCCGCCTCAAAAACCATATGTGCTAATTCAGGATCATGAACTAGAACCTCGCTCATACTCTCACCCCTCTAGCACGGGCCATAATGGATTGCCCAGACCCCTATCCTGCCCTGGTCAAAGAGCGCCTGTAACTCTGCTAGGCTGTAGATCTTGCCTTCGGGGGGCCGGAATGTGAGTGAGATAATGAGCACGGTGTCGCCTGGCTGTAGCCTTATCATCTTTCTCTGGCAGGAGAGGTGGGTTCTGAGCACCTGCTCCGCCAAGGCCGCCGTGGATTTATGGCCTATAGCGCAGTCGAGCTCGCCGAGCAGGCGCTCAGCCATCCTTACCGCGTCGGCGAGGCTGAGCCTCACCACGCAGAGAGAGGCCGCTTCCCCCTCAGATAGAGGGAGCATACTTGGGCTGAACGCGTTCGCCAGGTACACCCTACCCATACCTTCCCACCCCCCTCATGATACCAATAATATCATTAACTACTATCATGTCACATTCATGGGATTCAACACAATTTAATATATCAAAAAGGTTATTTCTATCGACCACATCTTTCCGGACGCATAGCCATCTGCCGTTCACATTACATTTATAGTAGAAGAGTGGGCGGCGGGCTCCATCGTCATCCCCCGCGTGGGGTCGGCGTAGGGCCCGGTTGAGGGGGGCCGCCCGTGCCACGTAGCCCCCCAGCCTCTCCGCCTCGCGGCGGAGCTCATCCAGGCTCCCCTGGCTAATATAGCAAAAACCGCTTGGAAGACAGATTCTAGCAACATATTTCCCAGACATCACCCAGTCACCTTTCTCTCATTAACTGTATAACTTTTCTTTCTATTTTTTCAATAAATTCTAATATTTCAATCGGGTTATCACTCATCATTACTATTATTTTTCTAACAGGTTCATCTTTTTCGTCGTCCACAATATCTTTCCAGCCAGTAAATACTAGCTCATAAACGTTGTTCTCCTCGTCGTAAACCAGATCAACATGCGCCATCGTTATCCAATACTTTTCAATGATCAATACCCAGTCACCCCTTCTCGGAGAAGTCTAGCGTAAACGGGGCCGTAGCGTATGAGCCAGGTTTTGAAGCGTGCCCAGCGTAGCCACCTGCTCCTCTTCAGGCAGCGGACAGGCCTCTCATCGTTGTAGAGCCTGCCGTCTACCGCCTGTATGCTCTTGAACTTCTGGTATGGCGCCCAGAGTATGCTCGGCTCGTCTTCCAACACGAAGGCCGCCCAGCTCATAGGAGTAACCTTGAACTTCTCAGCCTTAGCGAGCTTCCAAGTGCCAAGGCAGTAGCCAAGCCCCGGTAGCGCTTCCCTAGGGCTAGCCACCCCAGTAACATCAAGGAACACTGCAGGACTACCCTCATAGAATATAACTATATCGAAAGCCTCGAACACGCCACTATACGTCCTATCAATATACTCACTAGACCCCGCCCCAAGCCCAGTCAGCTCTGCGCGGAACCCCTGAGGCAGGTACACGTCTAGGAACAGCTTAACGAAGCGCTCCCTAGCATTGCTCCTCTTCCACTGCTCCCTATATCTCTCCTTTAATAGGAAAGGATTGGTGGTCACCCGGGCCCACCCCTAATACCCGCCACAGTCACAGTTACAGCTACAGTCTGCATTGAGCTCTATCCTAGCGCAGAGCTCGTGATTATCGTCTAGCCTCATTAACGGTGTGCAGAACCTTGCAGGCCTCATATACACCTCTACTATTATAAACACGCTGTCGAGGTAGAACGTTACGCTCTCGTCTCTCACGTGTATAGCGTTGAGTTTATCGTCCCTGAGCAGCACTCCGAAGTCCTGCAGTATACCGTAGTTCTTCGCTATGTACCGCATCAACACTTTGCTGCCGCCCACCCTATAGATCTCCCGTAGCGTCTCCTCAGCATCCCGCCTGAACTCGTCCATCTCCTCACCATACTTCCTAGCAATGTGTTGTGTATCCACAGCCACGACTCGTCACCCCCTCATCTGCCGAACCCGTAGAAGTCGGCTAGTGCACCGAGCTCTGTCAGAGCGTCGAGAAGGCTCCTAGCCCTCTCTATGCAGGCCCTGGTTCTGCCGTTCTCCAGCCTTACAGTAACCTGGTACTCTACGCTTCCAGCCACAATGTCTACACCGTACCAGTCTTCCCCGTACTTTGACATGCCCTTCACAGCGATGGGAGCGTTAACGGTTAGAGCACTCACTAGCAGTATGGCGGCGTTAACGGGTGGTAGCACCATGTCGCTCTCAATGCATAGCACCTGATCACCATTATCACCATACACTAGGTAGACAACAGACTCATCAAGCAGCCACTCCGCCACAACATCCCTAACAACCTGCTCTTGAGCCATGTGGATCACCCCCATAGCGGGAATAGCAGGAAGAACCCTGCAGCGACACCCGCTAGCAGGCTAGCAACAACAGCGATTGCACGCTTGTCTAGTCTCACTCTGCTCTTGTCAATGAACGCTAGGTAGCTGTCTACCCTGTTCTGTATCATCCCCTTCAGCATCTTGTATCTAGCATAGCTGAGCGGGTCGAGGTCGTGGCTCTCAATCCAAGCCAGAGCCTTAGCCCTCGCGTCCCCCTCTTTCACACCCTTAGACCTGAACGCGAGGAACCGGTCGATCGCGAGAGCCGCGATCCACTTATTGTATTCCTTCCACTCCATCACCCGGTCACCCCCGCAACGATCTCCTTTGCATAGGCTAGGAGTGTCTCTAGCTCTTCGAGTGCCAGCGGATCCTTCTCCTTGAGGAGCTTTGCTAACTCTGGCGGCACCTCGCCGGCGTCGACTATCACTTTTACTAGCCTTAACCCGGGCTCGACTAGGTCTCCATGCTCTACTCTGAGTAGCCCAGCCACACTACGAACCCAAGCGGCTATCCGGGAATCTACGAGGCCCCGGATCATGTCAACATCACCTCGGGGCCTCACAGTCCTCGCCTTCCGGGGCACTATAACACACCTCGCTATGTTGCTATGTTACTACTATGCAACATTGCGTTAATAAGCGTTACGCTCATGCAACTCTTTTTATCCCTTAAAAAGCAACAAAGCAAAGATGCAACAAAGCAATGAGATACGTGGGTGAAAGAATGACAGAGAATAGTATCCGTAGTTATATTCCTCTTATCTTGTTAGCCGTTGTGTTCATAGGCTTCACTTTCTACGTAAGTGTAGAGAAAGGCAAGGCGGTGCCCCTCTTGCTGGGCATATGGATAGCCATAGCAGTAATCTTAGTGTTCCTTGGAGCAGGGAAAAAGGGAAGACACTAGATAGGGCTAGGAGCTCTTCCTCATCTTCTCGCACACTAGGCAGCAGTCAACCCTCTCAACTGTAGAGTCGAAAGCGTGGAATATGAGCACAACCCAGGCAACCGCTATTGCGAGCAACACGTAGAACCATAGTGTAAAGCCTTCACCCTCAGGCATCAAGAGCAGTGCTAAGGCGTAGAAGAATCCATAGCCCAGCACAAGCCCGGCCACCCAGTAAAAGTGATCCCGCGGCGAGATCCGCTCCCTCGGCAACACCCAGCCAACATACAGTTTAGACCAGCCAACAGTAACCCCTAGCCCAGCAAGCACACTAACAAGAATAGCCAGAGGTGGACTGAGATCCACAGGCCCCACTAGCTACTCACCCCCTAAGAGCTCGCGAGATGCGTACCTTGGCCACCCCCCGGCGTTTATCAAATGTCAGGTAGAGAACGCCTGCGGCTTCGAGCTCTCTGAGTGCCCTCTCTATTTCCTCGCTATCTATACTACTAATACCACGTCTCTCCAGCTCGTCTTGTAGTGCTAGGTGTAATGGTACTGGCTCGGGTGGCCACCAGTATTTTCGCTGTGTTTTCCTTGTGAAGTCATCGAGATACTCTAGTATTGCTTTCTCAACATCGTCAAGAGGTCTTCCTAGTAGTTGCTCGGCTTTGTGGATAAGTGTTGCATTAGTGTATGATAAGTGTTGCATTTCTGTTGCATTTCTGTGGATAAGTGTTGTCATGTTAGTTTCCGCTATATAATTCATAATATTTTTTAATTTAAAAGAAGACTCGTATATACTTGCTATGAACTTGCGGCCCTCTTCTGTGAGATACCATATCCCATACTCATCATAGTCCACCAGCCCCCTACTGCGGAGCCTTGAAAGGTATGTTGAGAGCTTACGCGTATCAACGCCCAAGTGGAAGGCTAAGAACACTGTAGGGGCGGGAGCCTCGCGTAGTATTAGTAGTAATAGCATTGTGAGCCGGCCAAACCTGCGCGGGGGGCGGGCCAAGGTATGCACCTCGCTAGGTTGCTATGTTGCTATAATGTAACGTGGCTCTTAATAAATCTTAACCGAGCAATAGAGCATATCCAGGTGCTCCTAGATGACGCGCGTTTCAAGGGACGTGGGGCACACTGTCTCAATGGCCCTAACGATTCTCAGGAAGATCTACGAGCTGGAAGAGCAGGGTATAGCCCCGGCCACCACGTTCCTAGCTAACGAGCTCGGCAAGCACATAAGCGTGTTCAAACGCTACAGGGACGCCCTAGAAAGGCTAGGCCTAATCGAGGTAGTCCCCGAAGGAAACCGTAATCTTGTCCGGTTGACGGAGCGTGGTCGGTGCGTGGCCAAGTGCCTACTAGGCTAGTGAGGGGTGGGTTTTATGGCTTCTATCTGTAGTACCGCTTTTCTCAGGTTTTGTTTGGAAGAGGGCTTTTGTAATGAATGCTTCTGTAATATAGATTACAAGAGAATAATAACATATATGCGGGTTGTGGAGTCGCATATAGGCTCAGTGATATCCTATTTAGATAGAAATAAACGTGTTAGATCATCAATTTATAAACTTGATTTTAAATATAATTGTATGTTTAAAAAACCAGTGTACGAGCTTATTAAGAGTATCAGAGAAAGAATCGAAGAGTGCGAAGAGGCTTGTATAACAGATAAGAGCATACAAAGACACTGTCCCGAGTATATTTATTGCGATGAGAAGAAAATAGCCGAGCTATACACAATTAGAAATGCTCGTTTCAAGAATCCCGATTATTTAATAATATCATCAGCCGGCGTTACAATGATAATCGAAGAAAAGGAGAACCCAGGATCTAAATCGTTGAAGAGGTTGAGAGACCAACTAGAATCATCTTATAATAATATTCCTAATCATTTAAAGAAACAATGTACCTTCATAGTTCTATTAGCCACGAGAAAAAGAGCCTTGCCTTACGGTCTAAGCTATGATAAGATAACAAGGTTTATTACATACAATAATAGTAGAGCTCTTCTTCCAGTTCCAGTGATATATTTGCCTCTTGGACTGCAATCAATAATTAAAATATAAAATTTTAGCTTCTCATATAACGTGATATACGGGTTATGGCTTCATTGATAAGCTTATCAAACTCTTCCTCATCAATGAATGGATCCAGCATAATATTCAGCAAGTTAATAATTCTCGGGTAAGCTGTTTCTCCAAAGGTTTGCGGCGAAATGACAATGTAGCTACCTTTAGATATTGTAGCACCGCACCCAGTATATTCACGGTTGAAGGCCTCAATAACCGTTTTGAAGTATCGTTTTGAGGTAAACGCTCCAACAACCTTCCCAAAATTGAAGATCGCCCCAAGCTTTTGAACTATTTTCCTCTCAATATCGAAAAACTTAGAACGCCTTCTCAAATTCTTAAACCTATATAGTGCGTATCTTCTAATAAGAGCGATATGGCTTTCAAATGCCTGATTCACGTTACCGCCATGAGCTGCAAGTATCATCTTACCGTAATCACGCCTTATGGAGTGATCGACAGGCATTATCGTTGCAAATTTAACATCGCCTGTCATGAGTATGTGCTCAGAGAGATCGATAAGTCTTCTCAACACATATTTATCGTTTGATATCTTTTCTTTTACAATATCAAACAGTTCAACTTCTTTACCGTTCGAGATCCTATAGAGGTAGAGATCTATATCTCCGTACTCTTTTTTCTCTAAGCCAGAGATGCGTATAGTTATCGAGCCGGCGACCTTTTCATCTAGAAACCTAGTGACTAAATAAATTTTTAGGGATGAATCTCTTGCGATAAGGTTCTCCTTAGAATACATTCTAGAAATAACATTTTTTATATTATTAAGTACAAGAGGATCTAACTCCGTGGTATCAAGATTTATGGTTTCTACACGAGGTGCCACAAGAGGCGATGGCCCATAAATAGCTCTCGGGTAGGCACTAAATACTGCCTTTACAAAATATACCTCATCAATAAAACGTAATCTTTCAAAATTTCTAAGTAATTCATATATTAGCTCAAGTTTTTCTCTATATTGCTCTGTTGGCCAGCCGGAGATTCTTGTTAGGATCCTCAACGTGGAGCACCATATATGCTTCTCTCCCATACCTAGAATGTGGGCGGGAGCTTCTTAAATGTTAGATTCCTAGTTTTGCTCTGAGCTCTTCCATGCTGTAGGCTTTCAGGTCGTTAATCAAGCGTAATAGCCTCTTACAGGGCTCGCTACTCTCATAGCCGGTGCAGCTCTCCAGGTACAGCAGATCCGCCAGCCTGTACAGCTCCGCCTGGGTGCAGCCGCTCACCCCTCTATCACCCGGGCTACTATACTCCTTGGTTTATTATACTATAGGAGTGTGGTCTCGGTGTGCCCCAGGGGGCTCCCCCGGGGGCCGGGGCGGAACTGTAATACTCCTTGAAAATAGTACCACCCAGGTACTGCTAGGGTACTGGAAGGAAGAATGGTAGTACCCTTTGGTACCAGGCTACCGCTTCCTCACTATTCTTAGTGCTCTGGTTGGGGGTATGGTGTGTAGGCCTTCCGAGTCCGCGATGAAACCGGTAGCCCGTCCGCTGGGAGACCAGCTCCCTCTCACTCCTCTTCTCCACGTACTGCTTGGGGAGCCTGTAGGTGCGGCCCCCCGCCTCAACAATGTAGTACTGTTTAGCCTCGCGGATCCTAACACCAGCCACCACCTGGCTCACCCCTTAGCCTCGACACTCACAGCGCTGCCGTCGCCGTCCTTATCATCGTGTTTCCCGTCGGTGCCTGTCCCGTCTATCTTGCCTTGGGCCATCTTCTCCCTCGCCTCAGCACTCGTCATCGCCTTCTCGGGCGGCAGCTTGCCCAGGCGCTTAGCCATGTACACTCCTATATCGCTAGCTATAGTGTCATAGACCCTCAGCTCCCTAGCCACCTCTCCAAGCTCATACTCGACCTCTCTGAGGGCGGCCTCAACAGCGTCCGCAGCCTCTTTAAGGCCAACACGCCTCAGAGCCTCAACCACGCTCCCCAGCGCCTCAGCCCGGCCAGCATGATACATATACCTCAGCAGCAGATCCAGCATATAGTCAGCCGCAATACCCGCATCAGCCCGGAACTGGCCCTTAAGCCAGGCAGCGAGCTCGACCGCAAGCCCACCAACCAACACCGCCACAACCAGTCACCCCCTAACAGACACCTCAACGGTTTCAAGACCCTTCCGAATTATGAAACGAAGCACCTCGCTGTCTTTCAAAAAACCATAGCTTCTTTTTACGGTCTGGATCCTCTCCCAGGTCTCCGAATCTATAACCAGGGAGACCCTATGCATACCCAACATGTTTCACCTCTGTGTTTCATGAATATGAAATATGCAGACAAGTTAATAAATCTATCGCATAATTCTCCATTATGAGAAAGCTTATATATCATAGTGATGAAGTTTTCATATGGGTGATGATTATTGCGTGGTGGTGGTAAAACCACCAGTTTGGGCGATTGTACTCCGGTAAAATGCCGCTACTGCGGCTATACATGGTGCACCCGTGCAGAAGGGAATTACGTAACGTGCCCGAGGTGTCAGAGGAAGACGCCTAAGGTTCCTTTTCTCAACGAGATTAACAGGCTCTTCTCTAAACTTGAAGAGTATAGTAGTAGTCAAGAGAGCAAAACAGTATTAAATTTAATAAGAGTATTATTATTGGCTTATATTAGAAAAGGAGAACTCTCTATTACTGTTCTCCAAGCCCTTTACAATTATACAAACCATAATGGAAAGAGTATACCAGTTACTGGTAAGATCCGTGACCAACATTAGTGGTAAAACCACCACCACACAGAATGACGCATAACGCTTAATTCTGATTACTGCTCTATTGTTTCGAGTGGTGTGGAGTATATGGGTATTTGTCATCTCTCGAAGAAGGCTGAGGCAGTTATTCTTGCTCTTGGAGAGGGGGAGTTTACTAGGACGGAGCTCGCTGTGAAGGCTAAAGTCGCGGGGGGAACTGTTAAGCGCGTCGTGGACTGGCTAATAGAGAACGGCTTCCTCGAAGAGGTTCCAGTATCCCGCTACAGAGCTGTCCTACGGCCTACGCCTAAAGGCCAAGAATTGATCGAGGCTGTCAGGAAGCTTGCGGAGCTCACGGGCGACCCCTAAAGTAGGGGGTGGTTTTGGGATGGGTAGGGTTGTTGTGATTAGGGGTGCTGATCTCCGGGTTTTGAGCGCGCTGGCAGACTTGCTTGCGGAGTGTTATGGTGTGCGTGTGGAGCTGTATAAGCCCCGTTTCTCTAGGCGTGTGGATCTCCGGTTTGAGGGCGAACGGTGGAAGGACGCGTACAATGCTCTGGCCGCTTTCTCAAGCAAGGTCGGCTGGCGGCTGGAACCCTAGACTTATTGTCGGGGGTGTTGGGGTGTGAGGAGTTATGCGGGTAGGGGTGTGGGTGCTCACTTCGCTAATGAGCGTTTCCTTGCAGAGCGGTACGTGTATGTGGTTAGCAGGTGGATCAGCCCTGAGT
>WAOT01000053.1 GCA_015521115.1 Desulfurococcales archaeon | reverse complement strand
CCTCTCAATATATGCCCTATTAACTGTTACCGCCTCACTCATCGACGACGGGTTTAAGAGCCTGAACCCCCTGGGGGCCATGTCCTTAACACGAACCCTACAGGCCCCGCCCCCGGACTCCAATACCTTGGCTGGGCCCACATGCCTCCGGGTTGCAACTAGGATGTACCCGCCAATATCTGCCCTACAGCCCCTCACTATGACCTTCTTCCCCTTCAGCCTCCCACGGGCACCCACCGGATAGACGGGGTGGCCAGCGGATTCTAGGAGGCTAGCTAGCGCACCGCTAGGGTAGAGCTTCCACTCCCCACCCTCCCATGCCAATAAGCCCGCCCTCACACCATCATGAAACACCTCAACACCAAAGCCTCCATCAGGTGAGAAGGCCCTGTGGAAGAGTATGAACCTCTCCCCCACGAGCTCTTTTGCTCCAGCTAAGGCCCCCTCCAACGCCTCCAGATACCAAGCCCTCTCAGCCCTCCCAGCAGCCCAGAAGTCCCTCCTCAACTTGAACCCGCGGGGCACACCAAGCCATGGAGTGTTAGCCCTCTTACTCCAGCCAACTACCCTCAACAGCGCCACCAGGAGGCCTAGGACAGGAGAGTAGGGCATATATGGTATGTAGACGGCCTGACGCGTCACAGTTCTATGACAAGACCTAGAAGGCCCCCATACTATATCCCAGCACCCGTGTGGGTGCCCGGGCCCACTAAGACCTGTTTAGCCCTCATCTCGAGGTAGTGTGCATACTCTCCGGAGGCCCACGCTAGGAGTGCATATGTAAGAACCCCCGCGAGATCGCTAACGAGAAGTGCCAGTGGATCCGGTATAATCTTCAATATTATTGAAGTAAGGAATAACAGTATTACCAGGGGGCGAAGCCACCTCCACCTAATCGTGTCTCCGAGCTCCCCTGATAACCGGATTAAGTATACTAAGCCGGCTAACGCGAGGATAACTGCGAATAATATCAGTAGAAGGGATAAAACTCCCATGAATGGCCCCATTAGTAATGCAAGTCCCGCTAGGAGCAGTGCCGTGCCAAGCGTCTTTGCCAGCTTATTGAGAGTACTCCCCGGGTAAGGGGTGAACTTTACTGCCTCCTCAGATGCACCGTAGATCCAGAGGAGGCCAACGATGAATATTATGATACCGATCGCCTCCAATACAGGGGCACCCCGTAGCTTCCCCCCAAACCTACTAGAAATGTCGATCGGTATCAGGGTCAAGTATGAGAGAGCCCACAGCCAGAAGCCGTCCCTCGCCCTCTTCCACGCCTCACTAGCTAAAGTATAAATGACGTCCTTTCTAAGCTCCCTCACCGGTACCTCCAATAATAGCACCCCCACGTCCCACATTATACAGTTCTTTAGGTTTCCGATTTTAATATGTAAGGCAATAATGATTATGGTTTAACACCAATTCTTAAAACCCTTGAAAGCTCTCCTCTAAAACGCACAGTAAAATAATAAGTCAATCGTTCATGGACACGGTAGAGGTTAGAAGCGATGAGAATATGTGAGTCCCCCCTTACTATTGAACCTTTCGGCCCGCCATATAGGATGATAAGAGTGCGGATCTCGCCGGGGCCCCCCAACGTTAAGGACGCCAGTGAGAGTCACGGTTGGCGGGGGAAGGTTCTAGACGTTTCCATAAGCCTGCCTGAGAACGCCTCTATAAATAGGGACATCGATATAGTGACCGACATGATCCTGTGCTGCTCGAGGAGGGTCACCTCCGCCAGAATACTCGTGGAAGGCGTACTCCTATCCATACTTGGACTACTCTTCTCAATACCATTCCTGCCCGAGCGGATCAAGTCTATCGGCATTCTCTTCGGGACAGTCACGGCAGCATTGGTACTATACAGGCTGGCAACTTATGCTGGGCTTGAGAAGTGTAAAAGAGGGATCCTCCGTGGGGTAGTGAGGCCCCTACCGTCCCCGCAGAGGGAGGTCATTAAGGAGGTCATTCTCGGGGCGTTAGGTGCTGTCAGGGAGTGTAGCTCCAAGAGGTGTACAACGATTGTGAGGATAAGGGGGACGACATACCACACTACAATACGGCATACCCCATTCGGTACCTTAGTCGTGATGACCCTCAAACCGTATACCCCCTGAGGAAACGGTGGTTCCATTAGCTTTTAGTGGGAGTAGTGTGAGATAGGGAAAGACAAAACATCCTGATCTGGGGGCTAGTGATAACGAATTCCTCCCTGGTGACGGGAAATGTTTAGGGGCCCCAGTAGGTGACCTCACCTACGGGATGGTGTATGACGGGGGATTCAGGGGTTAGGGTTTGGGGTGTCATCCATGGGAGGAGGGTTTACATGGTCGGCCCTCCCCTGCCGCTCGTCGGGCATATTGCTTTCGGGGTAATTGATAGGGGTACTAATGTCCTCCAAGTCCGCCCTAGCACCCTCTGCCCCCATAACTGTATCTACTGTAGCGTTGATGCTGGCCCCTCTAGTAGGACTCGTAGAGCTGAGTTCCTAGTCGAGCCAGAGTATATTGCGAGGTGGGTCGGTGTCATCGCCCAGTTTAAGGGCGTCAGTGTTGAGGCCCTCATAGACGGTGTCGGGGAGCCGCTAGCCCATCCCCAAATACTCGAGATCATCAGGCTGCTCAGAAAGACGCCCCTAGTAGGGCGCATCGCCTTAGAGACTCACGGGGGCTTTCTAAGCAGACACCTGGTTAGGAAGCTCGCGGAGGCTGGGCTAGACAGGATCAACCTCAGCCTCGACACGCTAGACCCGGAAAAGGCGAGGCTGCTGAGCGGAGTACCCTGGTATGATGTCGAGAGGGTAGTTAGAGTGGTCGAGTATGCCGTTAAAGAGACTAGCATCGATGTCGTCCTTACTCCAGTCGTAGTTCCAGGTATTAACGAGGATGACATGAGAGACCTGATAGACCTCGCCAAGAGCCTGAGACTCGGGGAGAAGAGCGGGTGGCCGACAGGAGTGCTGATACAGAAGTACGAGGAGCACAGGTACGGCAGGAAGGTGAGAGGGGTAAAGGCGTGGAGCTGGGCCAGGTTCTATAAGTGGCTCCGCGAGCTGGAGGAGGAGACAGGCTACAGGCTCAAGCCGGGCATGGAGGAGCTGGGCTTTCGAAAGGCCCCGAAGCTACCGGCACCCTATAGGAGGGGTGAAGAAGTGATACTTCGGGTCGTGTCTGAGGGGTGGCATAAGGGCGAGCTCCTAGCAGTTACAGCTAGGGGGGACAGGGTCATGGCATTATACTGTAACGGGGATAAGAGGTGTAGCCCGGGGGTCAGGGTGAGGGCCCGCATTGTAAGGGATAAAGACAACATCTATGTTGCTAGAGCCTAATTGGGACTGAGAGGAAAACGGGTTTTACGGGCCCTTTGAAGGCCCCCCTCTAGGGCTAGTCACTATCTAGCCTTTAGGTAAACTATTATTAATAAGATTATGATTAATACTACTATTATAGATATCCACGTCTTCAGGCCAGACCGCTTACCCCCGCCTGAAGGGGTGCCCTGCTGATAGCCTGACCCCTGCGGACTAGATGTGAGCCCCTCCTGTGAAGTGCCCGTATTAAGGGAGCCAGTATTGGAAGTCTGGGTGGAACCCTGCTGGCCGCCAGTCGTTGTTTGTTGGTATGTCGTGTTAATATTTATAGTAATAAGTCGGTTGAGGTCTGGGAGCTCCCCAATGAAGGGCTGTATCTGGCAAAATACGGCTGCCCCTTCTAAGTATGCCGTACCACCGTTGGGGTTAAGCTCGATGTAGACCCCTCCGCCCTGTTTAGTGTGGATCGTGGAGTTGACGGCCTCTCCCTCCGATATGATACTAGAGAAGCTGCAATGAGGCATGTTTGGCTCTACTTCTATGACTGCCTCCCCGTTAAACTTCGCACTGGCGTTTATGAGGGCTACTATCCCGTATTTGTAAGACCTGTATAAAGACCCTCCTATCTCCGTATACGTAGCTAACACTCCTGGTATGAGGGTGACCGTATAGTTCATGGAACCTGAGGAGCCTATAATTGTCTCGTTCCCGAGCCTGCCTCTTACCTCAGGCGTGGGGTATAGTATTGTTGTCGCTGTCGAAGTCTGCTGGAGGACTACTCCAGTAGCCCTGACTAGGCTATAGACCGTGGCCGAATAGTTGCCCGTGTAAATATCATAAAGTGTGTAGCCTAGAATGAGCGAACCGTCCTCTATGTAGATCTCTGTTGGAAGGGGCTGGTAGGGGAGGCTCTGGTTATACACCTCCACACCGTCCCGAAGAACCACCAGGAACGGGCCACTATATACTGACTTTGCTGTGACCAGGAGATCCGTGTTGTTGAGCCAAGCGGCGGCTCCTATAAAGTTAGCCTTCAGTACTTCCTCGGTATTCCTTCCAGTCACATTGTAGACGACCAAGTGCTCCTCCTGCATAAATCCCGTAAGAGTTTTAATGTAGTAGAATTCATCTCCGTCCGGCCTCCACGGGTCACCCGTTACACTAAGGGTGTACTGGGAGGTGTTCTCGTAAAGTAGTTCGCCGTGTAGTCCTATAAGGTATAGTGTCGTGTTCCCGGGGTTTTCGACGATTAACAGTACTTTATCCCCCTGTGGTGAGACGTACGTCTCGAACTTGACCCCTGAACCGATTTTGACTTCAGTATTATTATATACAGTCCCATTTTTCAAGTCTATAATAAATACTCCCTTCTCATTATCAATAACTACAGCCTTCCAGCAATTATCAAATATTGTTGCATAACCGGAAGCTGCAACCTCCACCCTCGCAACTAGTTCTCCGCTGGAGGTGTATCTCGCCATCACTCCTGGTGAACCGCCTCCCCCACTAGTAAATACTGTTAAGGTATCGCCGCATAGGGAGAGCGTGACCGGCTGGTATATCGTGTAGTTTATGCTGAAAGAATTTGTTAGTCCGAAATTTCTCGTGGATACTATTTTTATAGTGGCGTTCGCACCGTCGGGTTGGTACTGTAACAGGGCCATAGACTCGTTCTCAATATCCACGCTGTAAACGTAGCGTTGATCCCATCCCCCCGTCACGGTGGACATGTCTATATAGCTCCATGACTGGTTATTGTAATAGAACTTAACCGCGTATGGGGCACCAGACTGCGGGTTATAGAATAGTATCACAGCGTAACCAGCATTTCCAGATATATAGGCGCCGAGGAAGTTGTTCAGCCCTGTTATACCCGGGACTTTTAGAGTGTTCTCGAAGCCTTCTCCTATGACTGCTACAGTGAAGTTGCCGTTGTAAAGGCCTCCCGACATGTTGTAGAGGACGACTAAAGCGCTTTCTTTGCTTATGGGCAATACTTTTACGAGCTTCATGTCGCTCCAGGATGAGGCCCAGTAGGGTGCATACCCTTGTATTGGGGGTGTAGGGGTGGCCGTGGCGTTTTGGTTTAGAGTTGAATATACTATGACAACCATAATTAGTGCGATAGCAACCACTATTTTACTGGTGTGACTCCCCAACGAGAAGCCCACCCCCACGTTTTGCACCTTGAGGCCTCGACCGACTAATAGTTTAACAATGGGGGACAACATAAATAGGTAATCTATAGCGTTAAGACCATCTAACCCTTCGCGTCCTGCACCTCTATGCCCCCTGTTTCTGTTCCTTCCTGTGCCTTCCTCGCTAGGAGCCAGTCCCTGACTACTGCTACTGCACCTGTTAGGCTGAGGAGCCCTATTAGGGCGGACATTATCCCCGCTGACACGTATGGGACTTCCCGTGCCAGTGCTGATATGCTGAACATGAAGAACCTGTACGCTATGAAGATCAGTGTGAATGCAATAGCTACTGCCCCAATATCCCGTATGAGGTTTGGACCCCTTAACCTTCTACTGTCTCCAGCCACTATTCTATGCACCCCCACTTATCAGGGTTTGAAACACTGATAAATATGGAGAATATCGGGGTACACAGGAAGTGAGGTACGGTTCCACGGGAATCGTGCTCCCCCTCATCTGACGATCACCCTTAGGGCCTCCTCTAGTGCTCTCTGGAAGGTCTCCATTTCCATTAGCTTATCGTCTAAAGGTGAGTACGCCGGCTGCCCTCCGGTGAGCACGGCTTTGGTTGTCTCCCATATTATGGCTGGGTCTGTTAGGAGTGCTGGGGCTGCGAAGAATAGTATGAGTATCGTGAGGGCTCCTAGGAGGTATTTTGTCCTGTTCAAGACTAGGAACCTCTTTAGGAATATGTAGAAGAGGGCGCTCCCGGCCAGGGTGACGATAAATGTCCCTGCTAGCGATGCAGTACTTAGTGTCTTCTTGGTCATGAAGAACCATGTGGATACTGTGGCCAGCCCGAACGCGTAGCCCGCTATAGACGTCGCTGTTATAATGTAGACCCTGATATGCCACTCCTTCCCCTTCCTGATCTTCTCCATCGTCTCAGACACGTACCTCGCCACTATACCTCTCACGCCCCGCGGTGTGGCAGCGGAAACCGTGTAGAGGACGGGATAGATGCTGGTGAGGAGGAGCCAGGAAACCGCTAGAAGTATGAGGGCCGCCACCACCCTGACAGTGGGGGAGTGGGATAGGAGGAGTAGAGCCCCGCGGGTGTCCGGGGGTACTGCAGCGGAGAGCCTCTCTATAGCGTCTCCCAGTCTCCGGAGCATAAGGGCTGACCCGATAGCGAGACCCAATACGAGGCCTAGCCCCGTGAGCTCATAGAGGATCCATGAAATGACGCACTTCCCACCGCACTTTACCCCGTGGCCCACAGGGTTGAGCTTCTTACCCTCACATGAGATCATGAGCCTGTGAGTGAGGAGTGCTGTCGCAGTTAGTATTGATATCTGTAGTGGCGGCGAGACCTCCGGCCCCCTCAGGGATAGTAGGAGGCCTAGCACTATGATAATGACGGGTAAGCGGAGTGAGCCTAGTAGGGCCGAGATCCCGGCTACAAACATTGCGGTTACAAGTGGGAGGTTCTCTATGAGGATCCATGCGCCTGTGGGGAATAATGTTGCTGCCAGGCCGGCGAGCTCGGGGTAGTCTATTGCTAGGGGGTTGAACGCTATGTAGGCCGCAGCCGCGATTAGGGATGCATAAGCTAGTCTTGAAATCACTCTTAGACGTGTGCAGCCCCCCGCCCTGGTCATGCGCTCAGCACCTCGATCTTCCCGATGATGAGGGCGAGGAGGTCTCTCGGGCCGGTCACCACCATCCTTATGCCGCGCCTTGTCAGGGCACTCTTAATAATGTCATACTTTTTGATCTCGTTATAGGCTAGCAGCCTGTAATAGCCTGCCGCCTCACCCAGCTCCTGCGCTTCGAAGACGGCTGTAAGAGGGGTTATAGCGTAGACGTCGTTCCCCAAGGCCTTGAGCCTGGAGAGAGCCTCAGCATACTTCTCAGCTGAGTATGCGTCCTCGAAGAAGTCTGAGATCAGTAGTATGAAAGTCCTGCTCCTGCCCAGGCTCTTTAAGATCTCCCTCTCAAGGGCTGCGGCCCTCCTCTCAGAGAAGGCGAATACTGTCTCCCCCGGGTTGCGCGGCCATGGACTATTCTCGGCTATGAACTTCTTACCCCTCCCAGTCGACATCCTCCCACGTAGCCATGGCGTGCTAACTGTTTGGCCGTTGGGCGGTATGATTATCAGCTTATACGTGTAACCCCTCCTCGCCATGTACTCGACCAGGCTTGAGGCGAGTCTTAGGGTGTACTCGAACTTCGTCCTCCCAACCCTCCCGTGGAAGAGGGTTCTAGTAATATCTAGCGCTACTATCACGTTGGACACGGCCTCGTGCTCGAACACTTTCACCATCGGCATACCCCTCCTGGCGGTGCTTTTCCAGTCGATGAACCGGTAGTCGTCCTCTGGGTGGTACTCCCTCACCTCCATGAAGAGTAGGCCTAGACCCCTCCTCCTACTCCTTACACTCCCGGCGGGGCTGTGTCCTGCGACCCCTACTAGGCGCCGGGGCACGTCTAGTAGGCGGGGCTGTACTCCGACCTCCACCTGCAGGGGTATGGTGGCCCTAGCCTCTGAGACTCCCAGGGGGTCGCGGTATACCATGGTAAGGGGGCCTATGGCGTGTTTCCCGGGTGTCGGTATGACGGTGTATTCGTACCACACGCTACCGTGAGGTGGCACCGTCAATACCGTGGTCTCACCTTGGCTCCTCCACGTTGGGGGGAGGTTGTCGCTTACCTCGACGAGCTCCAGGGGTACGGGGGTCGGGTTTTCTATGACCACCCTCACCCTGTACTCTCTACCCTCTCTGATAGCCTCGGGTAGGATACGTCTGACCCTTAGCCTCATTATTGTGGCGTGCTTGACCGCACTGTACATTGAGAGGCCCATTAAGAGAATTAGTAGCACTACCCCAGAAGCCACAGCCTCTAGGCCTCTCTCACCTGCGAAGGGGCTCACGATTAGTAGTATTACTCCGAGAACTGCTAGTATCCCTCCCCTAGTCGTCAGCTTAGGGGCCTTGAGGAGGGCCCCTCCGGTTATGGCCAACTCGGTTCTCCCCCCGGAAGCCCTGTCATTATGGTACTGGGACTTTGACCCGCTGGAGTAGCTTCTCCACTATACTGTGGGGGTTTAACCCTTCCGCCTCAGCCTCCGGTGATAGGATGATCCTGTGTGGGAGGACATAGCGGGCGGCTTCTTTAACGTCATCGGGTATAACGTAGTCCCTCCCGTCTATAGCAGCTAAGGCCCTTGAGAGCTGTAGCAGTGCTATGGCGGCTCTGGGGCTTCCTCCCAGCCTGACGCCCTCCATTTTGTGGCTTGTGAGTACAAGGTCTATGATGTAGTCTTTAACCTCGGGCTTCACCTCCACGTCCCATATCGCCTCTCTCGCGGCGAGTATGTCCTCACCGGTTGCGGCCTTCTGAACCGGCCACTCGTATATTCTCCTCAGGTTGTCTAGGACTGTTGATAGTGTCTCCTTGCCCGGCATCTCGATCACGACCTTTACTAGGAACCTGTCGAGCTGGGCCTCTGGTAGTGGGAATGTCCCCTCCATCTCTATCGGGTTCATCGTGGCTATGACTAGGAAGGGTTCTGGTAGGCGGAGCGTGTTACCCTCAATTGTTACCTGCCTCTCCTGCATGGCCTCGAGGAGCGCGCTCTGAGTCCTTGGGCTCGCCCTGTTGATCTCATCCGCCAGTATAATGTTAGCGAAGATCGGCCCCTTCCTCAACCGGAACTCTGCACTCTTCTGGTCGAAGACCATTGTCCCGATAATGTCGCTAGGCAGGAGATCCGGTGTGAACTGTATCCTTGAGAAGGACAGTTGCAGGCTGCTCGCAATAGCCTTAGCCATAGTGGTCTTAGCGACGCCGGGTATGCCCTCGAGGAGGACGTGGCCTCCGACGATCATGCTAGCAAGTATGATCTTCAACTCCCTCTCGAGCCCGTAAACGACTTTCGTTACCTCCCCTATCACGGACTGGGCTAGCCTCCTCACATTCTCTACCGTGCTAGACATACTCCGCTCCCCTCCTACCTACGACCTTAAACCCTAGGGCCTCCACTAGGGGTGTGAGCCCCTCATAGAGGCGGAGGGCCTCTTTCCTCAGGTTCACTAGGGGAAAGACCTTGCCTGCCTCGACCTTCCTCCTGTAGACTAGGAGGAGCCTCCGCAGGAGCCACTCAAGCCTATCCACGGGTATGCCAGAGATCGTTGAGAGGGACTCGAGCTCGTCCCTCCTAGCCAAGACCTGCTCTATACTAAGGCCCAGCTCCCTCTCTAGCAGGTCTGAGGTTACGAGGTAGAGGCTTCTTATCAACTGCTTAGCCTTTTCCTTTGTAAGCTTGCCCCCCTCCTCTACAATATCACGCACCTCAAGGTATAGGTGGCTGAACCCGAGGACGGGCTGGGCCTCATGGGACTCCAATGGCTCGTCAGAGCCCCTCCGGCTGGCGAGTGCCTTTTGCGCGCTCTTTATTGATGCATACGCTATGAGGGGTGAGAAGAGGGCGAGCGCTAGAAGGGTACCCGGCCCCGCATACCTTGTAACACCCTTTTCCCAGCCCAGGAGCCTCTCTACAAAGTCGGCCGCTTCATGCCTAACATCGATCCTCGCGAGCGTTACAGGCTCCGCCCCGCGTACAGGCACCCTCTTGAAGGCTATCCCGTCCCCAGGCACTAGCAGTGTATCACCCTTCTCTGCCCCCGCCGCATCTAGGAGGGTCTGGAGGAACCTGGTAGGGGTCATGTTAAGCTTTAGAGCCTCATGAAGCGCATAATTGCTAAACACTCCCCCGCGCTTGTCATAGCCTTCTAGGAAGGCAACAAGCCTCACTCCATCGCGGCTGGTCATCGCTATTGCTATCGGTTCATATCCTGGGTAGGTGTAGGCCAAAACTTCGTATCCCCCTCCGCCGGGGCGGGGTAGCTTTTCTGACATGTTCAAGACGTCAAACCATGAGACCCCCTTGTTGTCTACGACGAGGTAAGTCCCTGCTGGGATATAAGGGGCACGGGCTATCGGTATGCCAAGGCCGTATTCTACTGCGCTGATAAGGGCGCCGTGTCCTGCAAGGATCACATAGTGTTTCCTCGACTTCAAGGTTAAACTGACTATTTGTGATGCCGCCTCGTAGTCTGTCCTCGGCGTGTAGAGTATTAGGACTCCGTCGTAACTATCTGTGGGGTCGGTTGTGATATTGTAACCCATAGACTCGACCAGGCTGTAGACGGTACTATGTCCGAGAGAGCTGTTATCGTATGGGCCCATCACATATGTGTAGTACTGGGATCCGACGCTAGCCTTGATCTCGATTGGCGGGCTTGATAGGAGGCTCAATAGTACCACTAGTATTGCAACGACGGTGAATAGGAGTAGCTCAGACTTCACTTCGCTATGCCCCCCTCCTTGAGAGTTCCAGTAGCCTCTTGGCCAGGTTAAGCATTAGCTCCGCCTCCTCTCTTGTAGGCTTAATTCTACTGAATTTAGCCTTCTCATATATAATCATTGCACGCCCGTGGATCTCGGCCTCCACACCTTCCAGCGCCCTCTGATACTCCCGGTGTGTCTCGCTGGGCATCTTAGGCCTCCTAAGAACCGCTAGAAGGGCGAGCATTCTCTCATAGAGAGCGACAACGTCTGAGGCCTCAAGGTCTAACCCTCTACCCTTCAACGCTTGGAGCTGGGCCTCTAGCTTCCTCCTCCTCGAGCTAAGCTTTACCCTATTCACGCCCCCGCCTCCAAGCATTAGGAAGGCTGCGACGGCCACAAGCCCGAGGAGGGCCGCCAACGGGAGGACACTACCGCTATTGATGGTGGTGCCTCCCAGTTCAGGTGCGCTAAGCTTTGGGCTGCCTAGGTGGATTGACGGGCTAGCAATTTTGGGTGGGTTGGCACCCGTCTTTCCAGTTATTTCTTTTAGCGTGTTCTCTAAGCTGTTTGCTAGCTCTGGGTCGTCTTTTGAGATGGTTTCAAGGATCTTCTCCCTTGTGTCCTCGTCCATGTTCTTCAATATCTCGGCAGCCTTCAGGGCTCCACTCTCATTCTGTGAAGCTAAGTCCTCTATTAGCTTGGCCAGGTCTTCGACTCCCCCGCTCACGTTTATGGATACTGGAGGGGAAGAGGGTGAGGCCGAAGGTGCCCCGGGCAGTGTCTGCGGGCCCGTGATCCTGTTGATGAAGCCTTCCAGTGTAGTCGGGGTTACACTCTTAGAGATCTCGCCTCCTATAAAGGACGGCTGGCCTTCTGGGCCTGTGGTGTAGCTCTCCAGCATTAATCTCGCAAGGTCGCCGAGGGCAGGGTTGTTTCCTCCGGAGTCTATGTAGGCCTGCATGATCCTCGCCGCCGGAGTATCAGTTGTCCAGCCGCTGTTGCTTGTAATATTATTAATTAAATTCTGTAAGACCACAGGGGAGGGCATCACACCTGATGGGGCCGACCTCTGAGCGAGTTCAGGGAGGTTCTGGTAGAGTTCAGAGACCTGCGAGGATGTTGCTTGGCCAGAGTAGACTGCGTTATAGGCTGCTGCGGCTGAGAGGGCCTCAAGCATGTTTGTATCCACTGCCGGTATACCGCCTTCACCGACCGTCAGGCTGGCCCCTCTGAGTATCTGGGCCGCGGCTGTAGCGTTCTGAGGGAGTAGGCTGGTCGCGTTGGCAAGGGCCTCTGTAAAGTCTACTTGGCCTGGAGGCAGTGTCGCACCCTCCTGGGGGAGTAGACTGTCCCTGCTATTAAATATGGAGAGGGCGAGGGCAGCCGCTTGGAGGGCGCCTGCACCCCCGCCCACAGCTTCAGTTAAGGCCTCATTGAGTGCCGCTGAGTAGTTGCCCTCCTCGATTAGGGCTTGCAGGTCAGGGGGTAGCGAGACGTTTACAGCCTCCATGGACTGGAGGAGAAGCTGTGGGTTTATGGGGGCTAGGGGGTTGACCTCCATTATGGTGTAGAGCAGGTCGATAGCGGATCCTTTCACCTCGGGAGGTGCACTCTGGTTGTTCACTACCTCCCAGGCTAAAGCCTGTGAAAGGCCTGCAACGATTCGCCATGCCGCGTAGTCGCCGGGAACCCTGATGAGTAGTCCGAGATAGTAGTCTAGGGCATTCTTCAGCCTATAGTCGATATATACTGACTGCTCTATTTCTACCACGAGGGCCGGGATTTCCTTCAACTCGTCTCTAACACCGGGAACCGGACAATCCGGGTGTAGGTAGTTTATCTGGCCTTCACGTAGTGGAGGGGAGAGATCCACGCCCCCCACTTCAATGTCACAGTTTCCACTGGTCTGGTGCCTCGACTTGTATAGTGTTTCCCAGAGAATGTACCTCTCCGGGTATAGGTTTCGGAATGCGTTGAAGCCTACTGCCCTGTCAAGTATTGTGTGGCCCCCTATCATTAGGGCTGTTATATTTGCGGGGCTGAAGAGCTCCCGTGTAAGCCCTGAGAGGTTCAGCGCCGTGTAGAACTGGTCTCTAGCTAGGTATGATAGAGAGGGCAACAGGTCTTGCGTGGTGAGGTTTAGCCCTTCTAGTGCGGAAGGGTTTCCGGTCAATATTATTAGCGCTAGGAAGGCGTTCGGGCTTATTGAGGCTAGCTGGGCGGAATAGTTCATAATGATAGTGTTGAACCCTGTCGGGAGCGTCAGACCGTGACCATAGTGGAGGTATTCGTAGAGGCCTCTAGCGTATGCCGAGAAAACTGCCCCCTCACTCCAGTTTGGCTGCAGCGCTAGCGCGACCCCCTCCGGAATGACACGGCCATATGCTGACAGAATTAAGGCGGTATGTACTGTTTCAGGGTCGCACTGCGACAATATCTGGGGGTGCCTAGCCGCTTGTATTAAGAATATCCTCAACTCGTTGTTTAAACTTACGATGTCAATGTCTATACCATTTGAGAGCTCAGTTAGTCGGGTCGAGATCACTGTAGCTGTTGTGCTTAGATTAGAGCCTGCACATGCAGAGATCTCGGAGTAGACTGAGGCCACGTCCTCGAACGATAATAGAGCAGTTGTACTAGCATACCGTTGCAGTAGCATGTAAAGCCTTCCAGCCAAGTCTGCAGAGGATGGGGTCGCGGCTAGCGGTTGAAGAGCTATGAGGGCTAGGACAGCTATTACAACTAGCCTCCCGTGTAATCTAGATGTCCTCATGTTTTCCGCCCTTTACCCTGAAAAGAAAATGAGACTCGGGTACAGAAAAAATTTGCTCACGGGATGTTAGGGGCCGTTTAGACCCGCTTGTTCTGGTGTTTCGCTATGAAGGGACTCTATTATTCTGAGGACGGCGCTGACCGTCTTCGAGTAAATTATAGCGGCGGCCACTAGCTCGTAGCCTAGTGCCCCTACCTTCAGCGTTTCTGCTAGCCCTGCTAGTGCTGCGAGGCTCTCCTCGTCGCGTATCCAGTCTGTTTTGGATACTGCGTGATATATGAGGTTCTTGAGCCTGTCGTGCATGAGCTGGTGGGCGATTCCACCCTTGTATGGTGCCTCCCACCCATGTATCATATGGTGTGCGAGTAGGAGGGGTCTCATTGACTCACTAGGCCTCTCTTTTACTGTGGTCTCGAGACGGTTCTCTTCACCTATTACTGCTGCTATTATTATTTCGTTTACACCCTTTGACACGAGGCGGCTCGGACTGGCCGGGGATGAGAATAGTCTCGCCCCCAGCTCTCTGACCTTGGACAGGTGCTCTCCATATCCTGCTCCTAACACCTTTAGGATTGCGGCTTTCCATATCTCCCCAGGCACCACTATTGCGTCTCCGACCCTAGTCTTCATACCCTTCAGAGCATCGAGGAGCTCCTCCCTAGCTTTCGAGGCTTCCCAGCTACTCCCCGTCCTAGCACTCACCAGGAGGTAGCGGGCCAGGGCAGCCTGCCAGTGGCTGCTACTGCTCTTCATAATCACGCCCGAGATCGTGTCGAGTAGCCTGTGCAGGTTAAGGCTCCACTTTGTCGGGTTTGGCCCGCATATGCGTGGATCTACTGTGACCGGTATGAGGGCTGCTGTGGGGGGTTTGCTCCTAGCAGGGTATGGGCAGTCCCCCCTTAGGCCTGGGGGGTTATAGAATGCTATGATATAGTTAACCCTCTCTACCGGCGCCCTAACTAGGTGGCCCCTAACTTGGAACCCGTTTATTGTGAACTGGTACTCCTCTTCTACGAGCATCTTCTCATAGGTGTGCGGGATCTCTAGGCGGCACTCAATTTCCCGAGAGGCCTTTGAGGGTAGTTTCTCAATTACCCTGGGCCTACAATTAATAGGTGGGCCTTGGATTGGGATGACGTTCACCTCGACCCTGGGTATCTCCTTGTCGCTAGCATTCCTTAGAGTCATTTTAATAGTATAGAGGTTTGATTCCTTCTCTAAGAGGGGTGTCATAGGGTGTGGTAGGTATATGATTTCGGGGGCCTTTGTCACGGAGACCTCTAGTGGGTTTCGGATCTCGACCGGTACAATTACCTTTTGAGCCCTCCTGCTAGAACCGTGGGCTGCTTCCACGTAGACCTCAAGATCCTCTCTGCCCTCCCGCAGTCCAATGATGTGGATGACTGCGCTAGACTCTCCATAGGGCGGGATCTCGACGGAGACACTCCCTTCTGCCGGTCTAACCTTCTCTGTTGCCCGTGCCTTTACGACGGCTTTTAGAGGGCTAGCGTTGTGGCTCCGAACCGTTATGGGAACTCCTGTTAGTAGGCCCCCATACGCTTTGACAGGCCTGGCCATGGCCTCAAGCTTCGGTGGGCCGAGGATTAGTGGTAGCTCCACTCTCTCGCTATGGACTCTATCCGTAACCTCTAATACGACACCCTCAACGTCGGTCTCCACAGGGCCTGCGGTGACCTTGAGCTCTAGCCTGTTCCTCCCGGGGTATATAGTGTGCTTGTTCTTCTCCAGGATGAGGTGGGGGCTTCTTAGCTCGAGCTGTATGGGGGATTCGCCATATGCATCTAGTTCTAGGGCTATTGTCACGCTCTCCCCGGGCAGGATGTAGGGCTCTTTCAGGCCCGAGACCTCGTATCCCTTCACGTGGAACGAGGGTGTTACCTCTATTTCGGCGTAATCCTCGAACTCTAACACTCTCCTATCCGGGGGTGCGAAGACTTCGGCGTACACCCTCAGCCTGTCAGAGCCTACCTCCCTCGGTTTATAGTGGAGCTTAACTTTAGCCTCCCCACCCGGCGGCGCTTTGGCCTGCTTTAGCAGTGGCTCCACACTCCCCCTCGTAGCGGACGCCTCCTTAAGGCTGAGGGTCAGCTGTCTCCCAGTCTTGTTGAGGAGGACTATGCTGAACGATGCTTCACCGTCAGACCTTATATTGGCTTTCTTAGGCTCTAAACTGATCTCGACCTTCGGGGCTCCAGGCTTCGGCAGGGGTTTCTCGATCTTCTGCTCAAAACCGCCGGGCTCTTCAACGATCACGATCAGGGCCTTTGGGTTCTCTAATGCCTCTACTCCTAGAGGGCCTGGAGTTAGGTCGTGGCTCACGCTCTTTCCTGGGGGGACTTCTATACCGGATTTTATGGGGTAGGAGTAGATCGTGCCCTCAACCTTGGCTTTGACGGTCGTGGAGGGGCTATTGTTTTCAAGGGTTAGGGGTAGGACTGGCTCCTCCCCGAGTCTGGCCTCCCCCTCTAAGTCTCCGAGGGTTGCCTTGAGTCTTGGTGGCTGTAGGACTTCGATCTCCTCTACAACAGTCTTCCTATAGCCAAACTCTGGGATTTCTACAGTAAAGATCAGTTTGCCTGTTTTCTCCGCCACTAGCTCTTCTTCAAGCTCGATTGTACCCTTACCCTCACCCTCCCAAACTTTCCTGTGGTCTGAGTAGCTGAGTGAGGCCCTATACTTTGTTTTAACGGCCAGGTCGAATACCGTTATAACCTTGAAGTTGTCCCCCACGTACAGTCTTGTCGAGGGGTATACCTTCATTTTGAGCCCACGTACTAGCTCGAGTCTGCGGAGCCTCACCGTGTAGGGGCCTGCTATCGTCCACCTCGCCCCGCTCCTTGGATCCTTGCGCTCTATCCTGAGGGTGTACGTCCAGTCTCCCTCCCTACCCGGTTCTATGTCCACTGCAAAGCGGAAAACGATGTCTGCGACACCCTTACCCTTGCCCCCTGCCACCGATACGGTGACGAAGGCGTCCTTAGCGGAGGCCTTCAGCTTCCCCTCAGCCCTCTTAACTTCAGCATATATTACCGGCTCACCGTGGGGGGCCTCCATGCTTGCTTCCAGGATGAAGTCTCGGGCGCATTTCCCGAGCCTCTTCCCACAGTTGTATAGTAGTCTCAGCCCCACGTTTCCCAAGTCTGCTTCGACAGTACTCTTGTCTAGGATCACCTCCTCTCTCAGGTCAGGTTGAACGCGGATCTCTAGGGGCTCAGACAATACATCCTACACCGTTTAGAGGGTGATACCGGTGGGAAGATAAAATCAAGTACCCCTCGGGTTGAAGCCACTAAATACTATCTTACCCCTCACAACCGTTAGCACGGTTTCTGCGCTTAACGGGAGCATCAAGTGGTAATCTTTAGGGGCCTTGCTAGCCCTAAAGCCTATGAAACGCGTCCTCTCCAGGGACAGAACCGTATAGTTAGCCACGCCGCCCTCTACAGCGTGTGGAGGCAGGCCTAAGATCCTCCTGGGTGCTTCATAGGCCAACCTTGCAAGCCCCTTAAGAGCGCCGAGACTGCCATAGGCAGGTCTCAGGAGCGAGTAGACTAGTGAAGGCCAGAGCTCGAGCCATGATATGCCCGGCCTGCAGTTTAGGGGTTCACTCTTCTCCCATGGGGCGTGGGGTGCGTGGTCGCTCCCGACTGCATCAATAGACCCCTCCACTAACAAGTTTAACAGTGCCGTCCTGACCTCCCTTCCTCTGAGGGGTGGGTTCACCTTCCAGTAGCATTGTGGCATTGTGGTGGACGTGTCGTAGATTAGGTGGTGTGGGGTGATATCAACACTCGCCCCCAAATCCTTGGCAGCCTTTACAGTGTGCGGGCAACTCGCATGTGTAATGTGGAGGCGGGGCTCTACTCCGTCTAATATATGTGCAAGGTAGTATGGTGCAGCCGCCTCCAATGGGCATCCGCGTAAGGCGTCCCTAGCCCTAGGCTCCTCAACCTCCACGACCCTCTCAGCCTCGGGTAGCTCTGGGTGTAGAATTATTGGGAGGCCCTGGTTCGCCGCTGCTCTTAACGCTTCTTCTCTCTCGAGATCTTTTGGGTACACCTTGAATCCGACAACCCTCCGGTAACGGGCTAGTTTCGCCGCCTCCTCCGGGGCCTCCGGTATGCCCGCATACATGTAGACATCCACGACAGCCTCCTCCTCGATCTCCCGGAGCCTAGCTTCTAGTGCCCGTGGCGTGTTCAGCCTAGGCACAGTATTCGGCATGTCAACAACCACCGTGAGCCCTCCCACTGCTGCGGCCTTTGTCCCTGTGGCAACGGTCTCCTTGTAAGAGAGTTTGAGGCCTCTAAGGTGGACGTGCATGTCAATGAGCCCCGGTAGGGCTATGAGTCCTGTCCCCCTAAGGTCTATCCCTTTAAGCCCATGTGGCGGGTTTGATGTTGCTTTCTCAACAGTACCTCTAGATGAGATCTTGTGGCACGACTGCTCGACGCTCCCGTTTATCAGGTGATCTGCACAGATGTACTCGAGGCGTCTCAGCCCCTGGGCACCCCCTTGGTTAATGGTGGTCGTGTCCTGTGAGCTGTGTGATAATATCTTCCTCCTCCAGTATTGTACCGCAGTACACGCATTGGTAGCGGAGTTTCCCACCGGGGAGCCTCCTGAACCTCGACCTTATAGGCTCCCTGGGCTTTCTGGTTATGCATGTTGGGTTGGTGCATCTCAGGATTCCGACGATCTCCTCCGGGGGTTGGAGCTTCCTCTTCTCGACGACCTCATAGTTTTCTACCACGTTTAGTGTGGCTTGGGGTGCTATTAGGGCGATCCTCCTGGCCATCTCCTGGTCAACGAAGACGTCCTCGATCTTGACAATATCCTTCCTCCCGAGCCTCCTACTCTCAACGTTCATCACGATAGCTATCCTATAGCCCTCCCTGCCCGTCAACCCCAGTATCCTTAGAACACTCAGCGCCCTGCCCGCTGGAATATGGTCTATAACAGTCCCCCTCCGTATCCTAGAGACAACAAGGTGCCTCTCATCCCCACCCGACACCATCCCGGACACCCCAGCTACGGGCACTCACCCTGGAGGACGAGCTTTAGTAGGGCCATTCTAACTGGGACGCCCATTCTGGCCTGGATGAAGTATGCTTGGTACTTGGTGTTATCCACATCATAGCTTATCTCCCCCACCCTGGGGAGGGGGTGCATTACTATTAGATCCGGCTTAGCCCTGGCCTCGAGGAGCCTCCGCGTCACCCTGTATGTTCCTTTGACCTTCTCGTACTCCCCGGGATCCGGGAACCTCTCCTTCTGGATCCTTGTGACGTATAGGACGTCGAGGCTGTCTAGAACCTCCTCAAGGCTGGTCGTCTCGACATAGTGTATCCCCTTATAGTCTAGTATCAGCCTTGTCTCCTCCCTGGCCCTCAGCTGGGGCGGGCTTATGAGGTATATTGTCTTCGGCATGTAAATGCTTAGGCCTAGTATGAAGCTATTGGCTGCCCTCCCGTATCGGAGGTCTCCCAGTACTCCTACCTGGAGGCCGTCCACACCGCCTTTAAGCCTGTGTATCGTGTATAAGTCTATCATTGCCTGGGTCGGGTGGTGCTGTTTCCCGTCACCACCGTTTATAACCGGCACCTCTGCTATCTCGCCCGCATACAGTGCTGCACCCTCGTACTTGTGCCTGATCACGATCAAGTCCACATAGGCGTCCAGCATACGTATGGTATCTGCCAGGCTCTCCCCCTTCTCAACGCTAGTGCCCAGCTCGCTGGTGAAACCAGCAGTCTTCGCACCAAGTCTCTTGGCTGCCGCCTCAAAGCTCATCCTAGTCCTCGTGCTCGGCTCGAAGAACGCCAGCCCTATAATTTTACCCTCGAGGGGCCTGTAGTGGGAGCCCAGCCCCGTCCTCTCCATGTAGTTTGCACAGGTGTAGAGCTCGTCGAGATCGTCACGGGAAAAGTCTAGTATGTTAATAACATCCCTACCCTTCCATGCGCTCATCCCGGCGTGCCCACATTAGACCGCGTCCCCACCGGGGGGTATAAGAAGAGTCCGCCTCCCACAGCAAAAGTTCGGGGTGGGCAGCGTTTGGGCCTCAAGGCTTCCGCTGAATCCAGGTACAGAGTAGGACTCCTCCTAGTCGGGATCTCATATATCTCGCTAGGGTTAGTGCCACTCTACGGCGGACACCACTTCTTAAGCGGGGGGCTCCAGTGGTGGAAGCTTCTACTCCTCCTATCAACGCTGTTACTAGGAGGCGTGGGTATGCTCATACTCCGGCAAGGGCTCATGTTTGCAGGCCTCGTTGAGACCTCTAAGGGGGCGACCCTCTGTGCGGCCGGTCTACTTGTTATGGTACCCGCGATCACGCTGGTCTACATGTACTTAGTAGGCTATGGGGCAGCAACACTCTTCTACGGGCTATTCATAATGGCTGCGGGAGCGGTCACCTGGCTTGGCGGGCACCTTCAGATAGGCTTCGCCCTCCTAGGCCTCTCACGCACAGACCCCGGTCTTCAAAGGCTTGGAGCCATATGGTTGCTGGGGACTCCTATACCCCCGGTAGTGGGTGCCGCCGCAATACTACTCTCACTCCACGGTCTCCCCAGGGGTGAGGAGCCTTTCAAGGGCCAAGATCGCCTGGGAGGCTGAAGGCCTCTCCCAAGGCTTAGGCCTTAACAGGGCCTCTACCAGAGCGACAAGGCGTGGCTCCTCAATCCTACTGGTAGCCTCTGCAACGAGTGACCTGCTGACCGCCTCCTCACCGTCAACAAGGTCTCCCGTTAGCGCGTAGAGGATGGTGTTGCCTAACATGTACATGTCAGCCCTGTCCTCTACAGCTTTCCTAATAGTCTCCCGCCTTAGATCGCTATAGACCTGCTCGGGGGCCCTCCAGCCGGGGAGAGGCTGCATCTGCCCCCTAGACGCTAGCAGCGCTAACTCGACGATTGGGGCAGGGTCTGCGAGAACCGCCCTCCGGTCAAGTAAGAGGATATTGCTAGGCCTAACATCCCCGTGCACTAAACTATGGGAATGTAGTGCTTTAAGAGCTCTCGCTACGTGTAGTGCGACCTCGGCTATTACTCTCCATCCTGGAGCCCACCCCGTCTCTAACTGGTAGGCGAGGCTCCCGTGGGGGGCGAACTTGTATACTATTATCGGAGTGGAATAGTGTAGGTCTATTATTGCCATTAGGTGGCTGCTCTCCACGGCCCTATACCTCTCAACCTCTTCGATAAGCTTACTCATCACAATCGGTGACGCACTAACCAGATCCCCCTCCTCGAAATGTTCCGATATATGGCGGGGCACCCGGGCGACAGTCGTCCCACACCTGTAGGAGCAGCTCCAACTACCACAACCCAACGGTACACAGGCTTCTCCAAGCGAGGGTATTCCCTGAGGAGGCCTGAACGCGGGGCCTCGATACTCTATGGGGCGTAGGTCGTCCCACCACGACCTATGCTCCGTCTTGTCAATTGTGTGGGGGTTTGTGAGGGGCCGCTGACCTCTTAGAGGGTCTAACATCGTCACCTCCTCCCGGGCGTGGGTGCATGAGCCGGGCTGTAGGGTGAGCTTGTCCCCGTCGACTATGACATCAACAGGATACGGCTTCTCATTACATATCCCTTTCTCTCCCCACTGGACGATGGGTTGTGGTATGCTATCAGCTATGTCCTGGAATACCTTCGCTAATAGATGTGCATGCTCTGTGGAGAGCCTTGAGAGGATCGACCTTGCGATCTTCTGATATCCCTTATCTATTATTGTGTAGATTTTCCTCTCTAGCGATGCAAGAACCTGTTGCAGCGCCCCCGACACGGCTGTCAGGCCAAGGCCGTTTAGCGCTGAGATCTCGGTGGCCAGCCAGGCATAGTATAGCTCTGGGGCGGCTCCGAGGTCTGAGACTTTCGACTCTAGCGCTCTCATATCATCCCAGAGACCGAATGTGAGGAGCCTTGAGAGTGCTTGTAACTCGAGGGGCTCTTTAGGGTTCCAGCCTTCCGCTAGCTCTCCGAGCTTGGAGATAGCGTTAATCCAGAGTGCTTTCTTCACGAGCTCTAGTATACCCCAGTAGTCCTCCTTGGGCTCTCTTCCGAGGAGTGTCAGGGCTATATCGCGGCAGACGCCCTCCGACCATTGCCTCACTGCCCTGTTAAGGGTCGAGATCGGGGTGCTCCCCCTGATGGTGGGCCATATGATATCGTATTCCCCGCACGCCCTTAAACCGCTCCAACCCCATGCTTTCTCGATGAGTGGGAAGGTCACTCTCTCCGACTTCATAATCCCCGACTTAAACTTAACCTCGGTAGTGCCGGAGGCCTTGTAGACTGCCACTTCGACGCCCTCACCTACCGCTAGGTATTCTCCATCCGGCGACCAAGAGAGAGAGTGTACAATGCCGGTACTGCCTGCAGGTATGTGGTATCTGAGGTCAGGGGTGTAGAGTCGGAGTCCTTCGTCCATGCCAACTGCTAGAATGCCTTTTTGACGGTTGAATGAGAGGCTAAGGGACCACCCACTGGTTTCCCTTGTGGGGGAGATCTGTTCTCCCGTGGGCTTGTGAAGGGTTATCCGGCCTCCTCTAACGCCCTCTCTATCCTCCCAAGCCTGTGCAACATATATTGTGCTGGAGTCAGGAGACCACTCTATGTCCATCGCCTGGCCTTTAAGGGTCGTCCATGCCTTTACCCTACCCCGCCTGTCAAATACAATCAGCGACCCCCTGCTAAGCCCTTTCAACGTGCCAACTGCTATTAGTTCCCCGTCAGGGCTCCATTTCGCTATCCTACCCCTCTCCCCCAGGTCACCACTCTCCCATATAGTCTCTCCATCACTGTCGAGTATCACAACTCTCCCGTGCGTCTGCGTGGATGAGCCCCAGGATAATGCTACTACAAGCCTGGAGCCGTCATTATTCCAGTCGAGGCTAGACGCATTGCCTCCGAGGGAGGCTTTGCTCCACGCCACCTCCCCGTCAAGGGTCACAGCTTCAACTCTGCCTTCCCACCCGGTGCTTACCGCCACTAAGTCGCCCCTGGGGGACCATGACACGCTGTACGTGGGCCCGTGCCCGACCTTCCCTACAAGCTTTTGCAGCCCGCTCCTGTCCATTAGTGCTATTAGGCCTGAGGTCCCTGTGGCGGCGAAGCGGGAACTGCTCGGATCCCAGGAGATGCTAGTTACGTCTCCGAGTGTAAGTTCCCGTGCTACCCTTACAAGGGTTTTTAGTGCCTCTCCTACTTCTTTCAACGTTTATCCTCTCACTCTACTTGGTCGGGCCCCCCGCGGAGTGGTATTATATTGTATATGCAGATCTTCGAACACAGGGTCTCCCAGTATCCCATAATGCGGGGTGCACATAGGTTTGGGGTTGTGCCAGCCCGTCAAAGATTACATTGAGAGCCTCAAGGACTCAGGGAGTAGGGGGCTACTCGTGGTAAACTCGCATGACCCGAGAAGGGCTTCCTCAATGCTAGCTGAGACTGTCGGAAATGATTGCCTGCTGGTTGCCGAGAAGGGTCTCAGAGGGGCGGGCTGTAGGTATGAGAAGAGCCCTATGGACATAGAAGAGTACCTGGGGCTCGAGGTCGGCGCTGCCATAGTCGCGAGCACGGGCCTACTGAGGCCGGGTCTGATAGCCAGCGCTGGCGAGACTGTCAGGGCCGGAGGGTTCTTAGCACTCGCAGGCCCTCCTTGGAGTGTTTGGAACCCTGGGCCTAGTAGTGGAACGGGAGAGTATAAGAGGTACCTCGAGGAGATCATACCACAAGCCGAGACCCACATGTGGATCGATCTCGACAAGTGCAACATTATCACCCGCAGGCCACCCCCAAAACTCAACCCTGTGAAGTGGAAACCTGGCAAGGCACCACCAGGGGCTCACGGTGCTATCTACAGGCTCGCCAGGACACCCGACCAGGCCCGTGGGATTGAGCTGGGGGCTAGACTTGTCAGGGGGAGGGCTAGGAGCTTATACATCGTAGGGGATAGAGGGAGGGGGAAGAGCTTCCTGACGGGCCTCATCGTAGCACAAGCGGTCGCATTCCACTCGATCGGTACCGCTCAAGTCGTCGCCCCCACCCTCCTGCAAGCACAGCAAGTGTTTAAGGGGCTCATTGAAGGTTTGAGGGCTAGCGGCGTGTTAAAGAGGCCCGGCGTTAAGGTCAAGGCCGACGGTAACGGGAGGGTTGTGAGGGTTACGGGGCCGTGGTTTAGGGTCTCCTATGAAGCCCCGCATGCGGCTGGTGGTGCAGCGCTGGTTGTGGTCGACGAGGCGGCGGCGGTGGGGGTTCACCGTGTTAGGAGGATAACATGGTCTAGTGGTAGGAGCATCGTGTCGACAACTATACATGGGTATGAGGGGAGCGGGAGGGTCTTCGCCCACATGGTAGATAGGATCCTCCCCCGCCCCCGGTTAGAGGTCGAGCTGTCCCACCCGGTAAGATACCTGCCGGGAGACCCTCTTGAGAGGTGGCTCTACAAGTATTTCCTCCTCGATATAGAGCCTATCGGCCCAAGATCTGTAGACCCCTCTCAGTTAAACGTTGAATGGCCCTCGAGAGGTGAGTTAAGGAGTCCAGATCTTCTCAGGTGGATAATGGCTGTCCTCGTCCTTGCACATTACCGGAATACTCCGGACGATCTCCTCGCAGTACTTGAAAGCCCACACCACCATGTTGCAGTACTAAACAGCCCAGAAGGCCCTGTAGCCGCCTCCCTCCTAGTTGTTGAGGAGTGGGAGGGGGATCCGCAGGCGAGGCTGGCGCTTGAGAGGCTCGCACTATACGCTTCGAGGGCTAGAGGGCTTAGGAGTGTTAGGATATCGAGGATAGCGGTCTTACCATGGCTCCAGAGGAGGGGGCTAGGCTCAACTCTTCTAAGACATATTGAGAGGTGGGCCTCTGATGAGGGCTTCAACATGGTTACAACCATCTTCAGCAGACACGATGTTATACGCTTCTGGTCTAAGAACGGCTACCTCTACACATACATGAGCCCACGTCAAAACAGGGTCACTGGAGAGAAGAACCTTGTCGCAGCGAAAGGTTTAGACAAGGAAGGTAGACGTACCGTATCAGAGGCAAGCGGAGTTTTCCGGGTCAGACTCCTCCTAGCCTCCCACACTATATACAGAGATGTAGAGGCGGAGAAGATCGCAGAGATCCTCAGAGCCACCTCTAAACCCGGAGAGACACCAACCCTAGCCCCCACAAAGGAAATGCTAGACAGGCTACAGAGGTGTGCCCAAGGAGTACTAGAGGCGGAGCAGGCGTGGGAAGCCATATACCTAGCGGTGGCTAATCGATTCGCAAAAGAAGACCTACCTAGTGGAGCGGAAGGCGTCTATATCGTTTCCCGGATTTTACAGGGCAAACCGGATGGAGAGGCACTCAAAGTCTCCGGTCTAGATGGGCGGAGGGCCCGAAGTTTACTAAGGAAGCTATGCGGCCGGGCTGTGACTCTGACCTAGCGGTTGAATGGGTACTTACAAGCTATGAGCTCAACTTTTAAGATTTGCTTTTTACCTTAAATTATAGGAAATTAGTGAATAATAGTGCGGGAGACCTCTCTCACCTTAGTCCTTCTCACCGTAATATTGGCGGGGTCTCTGGGTGTAGTAGCCTCACGTATGACATATAAGACCATGCCCTCTTCTCGCGAGCCCCTCCTGGAAGAAGTTCCTGAGCGAGGCCTCGAGGTGAAGTATAAAGTATAGAAGGCGGATGATGGGTTGCCTAAGGATTTAGTGAGTGATTGGCTCAACAGGATAAACCCGGAGAGAATAGCTAAGATCCTAGAAGAGCTCGGGGTTAACTGGTCTATTCTCGTGGTGGACGTCACACTCTACAATAACGATACAATGATACCAAGAACTACACCATAACCTCGGCAGCCCCGGTCGGTTTCGCTAGGAGTACAGGGGTAGCGTTCCTCGACTCCCACCCCCCGCTTGAACGTGGAGAGAGGCACCGCACTATTTCCCATGCCCTTCATATGCTACGCTCAGGTCTCCTATGTAATACCCACGGGATCGTCAATTACCACCCAGTACGTCATAGTGGTGAGTGGGGACTTCCAGGGAAGCCTCAGTCTAAGGATCCGGCTGCGGTCGGATAATGGAAGCCTAACAATACCTGTTACAATCCCCATAGTTGGAAGCTGAGGAGAGATAAGGAAACCCACACAGCTCCCCTGTCAGCCGCTATTTTTATCCACGGAGACCTCTATATTTCAGAGTGGCTATGTGAGCATTTTGCCTCTGATAGAGGTGATTCCATGGTGAAGTTCCCGAGCAAGGAGTGGGCTGAGGCATACTGTAGGGAGTTAAACTCGAGCCCCGGCTATAGGAGGAGTGGTAAGGGGTGGCTCTGGCCCATCCTCTTCGTAGTAAAATACCCGGACGGTAGGAAACAGGGATTCATACTCAAACTGGAGAATGGAGAGTGTAAGGGTGTCGAATGGTATGATGATGCGTCCAAAGCAGATGCCCCCTACGTCCTCGAGGCCACACTAGATGACTGGCTGGATGTGATCAGCGGGAAGGTCAACCCACTAATGGCTATCATGAGGAGGAAGCTCGTGCTAGCCAAGGGCAATTACTCAACCCTCATGCGCTTCCCCGTGGCAGCCTTAGAAATGGTCAAAGCAGCCCAGCGCGTCCCCATAGGCTAAATGGTGAAACACGTAGGGAGTGTTAACCGGGGGGTTAACGTCCGCCTGTATCCACAGTCTTAGTAGTTTCAATTAACTAGGCACTCCCAGTAACCCCCTTATAGAACCGGCCGTGAAGGCTTTTTAAAATTAAAAATTTAATAGTACTTGTGGGGCAAGCTGAAGTGCCCACCGATTGGAGGGAGCAGATAATTCTTTACCGCCCACGACGTTACCTATCTTCCCAGGACTACCACATGCTTATGGTGGTGTGGGGGCTTGGCTGACCCTGTGATTGAGGAGATACTTCAACTCGTCAGAAAACTTGATAATAGGATTGCCCAGGTGGAGCGGGGCCTCGAGGAGGCTAGGAAGCAGATAAGCACGTTACAGGAGAGGCTTAACCAAGTCTATGAGAAGCAGCTATCAACAGCCGACCTGACCCGTTCCATAAGCTCTGCTATAAGAGACCTGGAAAGAGAACTACACAAGACGGGGAAGACCGTTAGAGAGGCTGTCGAAGAGATAACTGCTACCGCTAAGAGGCAGGAGAGCTGGCTGGAGGAGTTCAGGGGGGATATACAGGATCTCTCTAAGAGGGTCGAGAGGGCTAGGGCTGAGATAGCTAGTGGCGTGAGCGTCCTACGTGAGGAGGTTGTCAAGACAAGGGACGAGGTTAGCGAAAAGGTTGAGCGGCAGCTTGGGAGCCTTTCCACTACTATGGAGGAGAGTCATAAGGTCATTATTGATAGAATTGATAGCGGCTTGAAGGCTGTGGATAAGATAATTGATGCGGTAACAGCGTCAATCATACTACACATAGTAAACCACACTATACCCCACCTGAAGGATCGCGCCGCAGTAACTGTAGGAGTAGTGGAGGGTAGGCCAGCAATTCTAGTAGAGGATGGTGAGGTTCTGAGCATAACACTTCTAACCAAACCTGGGGACGCTAAAGCCCATGGTGTAGCCGACGAGCTCGCCCACCTCTTAGCCGAGTATACGGGGCAGAAGTCGCAGGTTGATGTAGCCTCCACAGGAATAGAGAGCGGCACGCCAATATGGTTGACAGAGCTGATCTACACCGTTATGGAAAACAGGGAGTAATAGCAGATAGTTGGGTGTCCCAGCTTTTATTGCACTGCCACGTGCACGGTCTGGATCGGTGAACAGTGTTGTCGGGTGCGAGGTACATAGAGGAGCTTACCCCTGTTAGTATCGCCTTGGAGGAGCTCAAGGGCCGAGTGCGTCCTGTGGGGGAGTGGTTCGAGGTACCGGTATGGGATGCTGTTGGGCTTGTTGTGGCCAGGGATGTGCGGGCCCCTGTAGACTGGCCGCCTTATGCTAGGAGTGCCTATGACGGTTATGCTGTGAGGAGTGAGGACACGCCTGGCAGGTTGAGGGTTGTTGGCGAGGAGCTTATTGGCGGTGCTCCTAGGCTTCGGATAGGGCCTGGGGAGGCCGCGTATGTTACAACTGGGAGTTACATCCCTGAGGGTGCTGATACAGTCGTCCCCGAGGAGAAGGTTAAGCGGTTGGACGATAACCATATACTTGTGGAGGAACACTACCCGCCCGGTAGCTACCTCGACAGTGCAGGCTCTATTGTTAGGAAGGGTATGACTCTCCTCAAGAGTGGTACCGTGCTCACATGGGAGGATGTCGCGGGACTCCTTGAGGTGGCCGTCACGGAGGTTCCCGTGTACAGGAGTGTGAGGGTCGCCATCGTCAGCACGGGCAACGAGCTCATCTACCCCTCCATGCCGGCCCTTACCGCTAAGGAGATACTTGAGGGTAAGGTTGTCGCCACCACGGGGGACGTGATAGAGGGGTTTATGAGGAGGTATACCCCATGGGTGGAGGTCATAGGGCAGACGCTACTCCCCGACGACCGTGAGGCGGTGGCCTGGCATATTGAGAGGGTTCTACCCCTAGTCGATGTTGTGCTCGTGACTGGCGGGACAGGGCCTAGCAGGATAGACCTCTTCTACCAGCTCCAGGACAGGCTCGGGGGAGAGCTTGTCTTCAGGGGGTTATACGTGATAGGGGGGAAGCCTACAAGCGCCTATGTAGTGGAGGGCAAGCCTGTAGTAGGCCTTAGCGGCTACCCCATAAGCGCGCTACACGCCATGATAAGGCTAGTATACCCGCTCCTCCAGTACATGGGTAATGTCAGGAGGCCTTCACCACCCCTCCCACTTGTCGAGGCAGAGCTTGAGGGAGAGATTACGCCTAAGAGGCCTAGGCCTATAAAGGTGAGGCTCGAGTATAGGAACGATAAGATCATAGCAATACCCCTGGATAAGAGGTACCAGAAGAGCAGCGCTAACGTTGGCTTCCTAATGGCTGACGGCCTAGCGCTGACGGGTGACAGGCCGTTGAAGAAGGGCGACAAAGTAACAGTATTCCTCCTCAGGCAACCCCGTGGCTATAAGCTCCCCTGGTTAACCCCATAACTATAAGGGGAGGAACCCCACAAGCTTCCACTCGGCCCTATGGGGGCGGGGTGTCGTGGGGATGCCCAGGGTTCCTGTTAAACTTGTGAGCTGGGATGAGATTGTAGAGTGGAGCTGGGGGCTTGCCAAGAAGATCATGGAGAGCGGCTATAAGCCCGATGCAATAGTGGCGGTCGCCAGGGGCGGGTACGTGCCTGCTAGGCTCCTTTGCGACTTCCTAGACATAAACGACCTCCTAAGCATACAGAGCCAGCACTGGGTTGAGGCCGCTAAGGCTGCTGAGAGGGCCATCTTGAAATACCCGTACAAGGTTGACATGAAGGGCAAACGCCTCCTCATTGTGGACGATATTGTAGACACGGGGGAGACCCTTCTCCTCGCGAGGGATTACATTAAGAAGGCCTGGGAGCCCGATGAGGTGAGGATAGCAGTACTACAATGGATAAGCCCTGTAGCGAAATTCAAACCAGACTACTACCACATTGAAGTGAAGGACTGGACATGGTTCCAATACCCCTGGACGAGGCTTGAAGACACCCAGCAGTTCATACAGCGGATCCTAAGGGAGGATGAACGCTTCAAGGGCAAGAAGGAGATAGCCCGGTCTGACCTGGAAAACGCCTTTGAGGAGTGGTACGGGATAAGGCCCGAAGAGCTTGGATGGTACTGGGAGGAGGCGTTGAGGAGGGTTTCAGGGAAAACGAATGTAAAAATAGTATGATATCATTGGGTAGGTTAGGCTTCACCAACTTTCTTCTCCTTCAATATACTGATGAACTCGTCTACAGGCACTATCCTGTATGTGGTCGTCCTGATGGTGCCCCTCATGTTTAGGTTCGTGAGGGCTGCTAGGAGGGTCTTCTCATCTACGGCCTCTACAATGTTTAGGAAGTCCCAGTCTCCCAGCATGACGTACTGTTCTAGGACTTTTACCCCCATGTCCTCGAGCTCCTTGTTGACCTCCTTTACGCGGTCAGGCTTCTTGAAGAGGGTCTCGGCCCCCTTATCGGTTAGCTTTGAAAGGACTACGAACAGCGGCATTTCTCCCACCTCCGAGGTTCAATTTTATTATGGTATAGTGCTTGTAAACATAAACTTTCTTCGAGGTAGAACATATATTGGCATCCCCTAGATTCAAAGCCCCCATATTTAAGTTTTTGAAGTGTAAAGTATTACTCCATCTCGATATATCCAGTATATTTTCTTGTCTATATGTGTGCACATTTGACAGATATCATCGTCGTCAAACTCTATGACTTCACGGCCCGTGGAGTGCGGGCCGGAGGATCTGGAATGGCAAAGGGACTCGCGATCGTGATGTTCAGCGGGGAGGCGGAGAAGTTCATCCCCCTCGCGGTACTTACCCAGACAGCGGCCAACCTTGGCGTACCTGTCAGGATCTTCGTTACCGGATACGCAATGCTCTACTTCCTAAAGCAGAAGCCTGAGCCCAGGTTCACTAAGGAGTTCGAGGACATCGCACCCAAGATCTTGGAGGGCATGAAGAGGCTGAATATGCCCAGCTGGTATGAGATAATTAAGGAGGCTAAGGAGGCTGGCGATGTCAAGGTCTACGTCTGCAGCCTGATGGCCGAGGTCGCCGGTGTGAAGAAGGAGGATCTCGACCCAATAGTAGACGACATGGTCGGCGCCACCTACTTCATGACTCAGACTGCTGACTACCAGGTGATATTCATCTAAGGGGGTAGGAGCATGCCGGAGAAGATCGTGGTCGACGCCAGGGGCATGGCATGCCCAGGCCCCATAACGAAGCTAGTAAGGGCCTACAGGAAGGCTAAGAAGGGAGACATAATAGAGGTGCTCGCAACAGACCCGGGCTTCGAGCCCGACGTTAAGGCCTGGGCCGAGAGGACAGGTAACAAGATAGTAGAGCTCAAGAAGGAGGGCGACGTCATAAAGGCCGTCATAGAGGTAACAGCCAAGTAGACCAACTAAGGTCTAAAACCCGAGAGAAGACCCCAATTCATGGGAGCCCACTTTTTTCTCCATATTATTGTTAGTAATGAGAGTATAGTCTGGAGGTGTACCTCATGCCAGAGGAGAGAGTGCTGGTGCTCGGGGCCGGGACTGGAGGGCTAGTGGCGGCTAACCTGCTAGCCTACCACGGCTATAAGGTAACAATCGTCGAGAAAAGCGACTTCCACCTCTTCCAGCCTGGGATGCTGTGGATAGCGTTCAAGGGGCACAGGCCGGAGAGGTATCTAAGACCTGTAGAGGATCTCGTCAGGCCTGGCGTCGAGCTGGTCAAAGGTGTGGTGGAGAAGGTCGACTTTGCGGAGAGGAAGGTCACATTAGGTGACGGGAGGAGCCTGAGTTATGATAAGATAATCGTGGCCCTCGGAGCATCCCTAGACTACGACGCAGTCCCAGGGCATAGGCAACTGTTCGAGTCCATTGGAGACTACTTCGGGGGAGCTGATGCCGCAGCAAAGTTCTGGAGCCACTTCAGCAAGCTCACTGAGGGTACACTAGTGGTTGCTGCAGCAGATCCACTATACAAGTGCCCCCCGGCGCCCCACAAGGCGGCATTCCTAGCCGCTGACACCCTGCGCCGCAAGGGCCTGCTTGGGAAGGTTAAGGTAGTGCTAGCCCTCCCCTTCATCCACGAGTACGCTAGTGAGACTATGGCTAAGATCATAGGCCCCAAGCTGCGGGAGGCAGGCATTGAGGTCAAGACGATGTTCACCGTTGACAGCATAGACGTTGAGAATAAGGTGATAAACAGCCTTGAGGGTGAGAGCATAGAGTACACTCTCGCAACAGTCATACCAGTACATGGCGGCCCAAGGATAGAGGTTAACCCCCCCAACGCTGTGGACGAGGACGGCTACATCAAGGTCAACAAGTACACCCTACAGGTAGAAGGCTACGATGACGCTTACGCAATAGGAGACTGCACAAACGCGCCCACAAGCAAGACGGGAGTAACGGCACACCTCGGAGCGGAGGTGGTCGTGGACAGGATCATGGGGTTCGAAGCTAGGTTTACGGGGAGAACCAACTGCCCAGTAGTAGCTGATGGTGAAGCGGCGTTCGTAATAAGCGACTACGAGCACCCACCAGTCCCTGTAAGGTTCTCAAAGATGAAGAGGCTAATGGAAGACCTCTTCATAGCAGCATACTGGAGCAGCCTCAAATACCCGGAGAAGTGGCAGGCCGTGTTCCGAGCATACTTCGAGGCAACAAGCCCCGCAGTCCTAGGAGAGAGGGGGTGGTAGGCATGAGCAGGGACGTGGAGACAGTTGAGAGGCTCCTAGAGTTCCTAAGCACTGAGAAGGGACAGGAGACCGTAGAGAAGCTGATCCAGCTCCTCGGGAACCTCGAGGAGAGCGGCCTACTAGACCTACTCATAGCAGTAACCGACAAGGACGTAATAGACAGGCTAATGGCCATACTAATACAGCCCGGCACAATGAGGCTCGCCGACAAGCTCGACACCCTAATGGATACCATTGGAAACATAAGCCAAGCCCTAACGGAACCTGCTGAACCAATAACGCTCACACAAGCACTAGCGAAGCTCAAGGATCCAACAGTAGCGAGAGGACTAGCAAGGCTCATAATGATACTGGAAGCTTTAGGGAGAAGCTAATCGTTCCATGAAGACAGAAATTCAATATATTTTTTTATATCATTATATCTAAATATATTGTCTAAACCATTAATAATTTTATATGCTGGCAAACCGCAAAGAGGATTTAGGAGGGAAGTGCTATGGCCACCATAATACTCGGGTAGCGATGCTAACGTTCCGTACCCCGCACAAGCGGCAAGCACAGAAATAATGGTTAATTTTCTGTATATTTTTTGACTTTTTACTTTATTTGAAGGACATTTATAACAATTAAATGATGAGAATAGAGCATCTGACACTGGATCAGACCCGCAAAAGAGTGTTTTTACCATTGCATTATGGAGTAGGCACTCTATTCTTCCGCACTCATCATATGTAGTGTCACTGTAATCATGCCAAAAGAGTACTAGAATTTTTGAGCTTCCCTTTTTTATTACTAAACCTATAATTTTATCATAATAATATCTTTCTTCTATATTCTTAAAATTTTCTTTAATATTATCTATTTTTTCTAATATTCTATTATCTGAATCAATAAAAACTATAGGGGTTATAGACGTGGAGATTTGGTCGACTAAACTTATAGCCTGCTTGATTGGCTCTAAGCCTCCTCCTGCTATGATGTAGTCTACAAGACTCCACTTTGTTCTCTTTATAATTGCCTTACCGAGGGCAATGTCAAGACATCCTTCACCGATTAGGAGAGCACTTCTACCCATAGATACTCCCCTCTTTTACTCCATCAACCTATATGATAGCCTAGGATCTCTTGTCCCGGCTAGATATATTATTGCATCACAACCTTTTTTCACTAAACTTTTTATTTTATTATCTTTCCTCGTGATTATTATTATTGAAAATATGTTATCATAAGTTTCATGCTTTTCTATACATTTTTCTCTAGCCCTTTCTAGAAGTATAGATCGATTCGCTGTCGGATCAGAAGGATCTAAAATTGATGAGGCAAGAATTGTTGACGCTTCTAGGCTTTGGCTGGTTATTATAATTTGCTTATCCCCTTTTAGTCTTTTAGCAATATACGAGCCGAGATATCTTAAAAGTTCTGGGTGCATTGCACTCTCCACTTCGTCTATTAATGAAATATCGAATAGATTAAGAAGAGTCATTATTATGAAAGCTCTTTGTACTCCTCTTCCTATAGAATAAAACGTTAGGGGCTTACCATTCCCGTATTTCCTCATAATAACAACTGCCTCTTGCCACGGGTCTATCCCAAGGTCAACTATATACTTGTCATTGCCGAGCTCGAGTACAATGTCCTCAAGTTTGCCAGGATCTGTTCTTTTAATGTAACCGATAAGTGTGTCAAAGAAATTATAAGGTAGTATCCCTGTAGGGAGATATCCTAAGGATTGAGGTTTTTCGTTGCATTTACCTTTTATATCTACTTTTATTCCGGTTTTAGAGATATCTATCTTAACATTACAACTACTATCAGAACGAAAAACCAGTGTAACAGCTTCTCCCAGTCCCGACACACCCGGAACGAGCTTATACTCTTTCGATAGAGAGACACAAACTCTTCTTTTATCATTTAGGGTAATACATGGTTTAGCTTGCTTGTCCCCTACGATATCAGCCAAGGCATGCTTCATACTACCTCTGGCAGCCTGTTGAACCATGATTTTCTGAAGCCCGACTCCAACATTCTCAAAATTCATAATATAAGATATCATAAGAGCTTCTAAAATTGATGTTTTACCCGAGTTGTTAGGTCCGAGGATTATGTTAAGTCCATTAGAGAATCTTACTTCGCCCTCTAACCCTCGAACGCCGCCCAGATTAACACTTACTACATGATTAGCAGACAAGGTTCCTAAAACCCCCATACACTTCAGTAGTTATAGTATACTCCAAAAGAGTTCTTTAGGGGGTCATTTAATGGACTAGATATGAGAATAGGAACTGACTTATACTGCAGCAGCCCATAGTGGTTTATCATCTAATTCTAAATGTATCTCTATGTGTCCTTCCTTCGTGTATTTGCTACTTTCCTTATGGATTCTTATCTCGATCGCCCCTCCCATGTCTGGGAACATACTTGACCCCCCCTTACTGGGACTGTACGCTTACCAGGACGCAAACAGACCCCGTCATTTGAAAGTGTTCTCAGGGCTTTTTAAGGGTTCTCCCTATTTATTCTATCCAATCTCCGGTCTCTATTTTCCGAGGTATGTACTCGAAGGCGAGGAATTTTAGTCCTTTGCTGGCTAGGGCCTCTATCTCTAGCTTCGCCTTTTTCTTTAGGAATATTTTGAGCTCTCTCTTCCACTTCTTGGTCTGGAACCAGCTGTAGGATAGGAGCTCCCTCGCCCTCTTGATGTCCCTGTCTGTTGCGCGGATTATGAAGTTCTTCCTCTCCCTCTCGCTCAGCCACGGCTTCTTGCCTGGGCCTCCGAAGATGTCGGTCATGCTCACTCCTAGGAAGCGTGCTTTTGGTGTTGCGAGCCTCTCGCTCTCATAGCTTAGCTGTATGCTCCCGACCTTGTATACACTGTAGATGTAGAACCCGTATGGGTCACTGTTGTGGTAGACTATTCCGTAGCCTCCTACGAAGGAGTTGCCCTCTGGCACCATGAAGTCGTAAACGTAGCCCTGGTAGTCCTCCTCTTCAACGCTTAGAACCCGGGCGAACTCTATGTCCCCCCATCCCCTGTGCCCCGACACTAGGGTCTTAGGGGTTAGGCGGACTCCGCTTCCAACGGGCGATCCTCCCGCGGCTGCTGAGAGCTGTAGGGGGAGGTGGTCTAGGCTGATGAGAGTCTCCCCACTACCTTCATCTACGGTCGGGTGTAAGCCTGTTGACAGTAGCTTGTTGAAGAGTGCTTTGGCCTCTAGAGTATTGTTAAATGCGAGATGGTACCTGTCTCCATTGGTTTCTATTCTTTCTAGTGTTCGGCTGAGGCTTACTCCTAGGTCTCCGAGCGGTGGGAGTTTTGATGCGACTACGATCAAGTCTCCTGGTTTTATACTGCTTGCGGGTGCGACTGTTATGCGGCCGTTTCTGTAAAGGAAGAGGGAGTGTGCTTTGGTTACTCTAACGGTTCCGCGGTTCTCTATCTCCATTTTTAGGATCGTGTCCTCTATGTAGTGGCGGTAGATGTAGCCTACCGGGCTCCACGTTATCTTACCAGTTGCTGGGTTTAGTGCTGGGACTTCTAGACCTTCAACCACAGCCCACTCCCTTTCGCCCCCGGTAAAGTATGTTGAGAGGAGATCCTCGACACCACCCATTACTGTGCCTAGGCTGGGGTCTCTTAGTATGACGAGCTCGTCTGCTGGTATGGAGTCTGTTAGTATGTATACTGGGAGGCCTAGCTCCTCGTTTAGCCTCCGCACGAACCTCCTTGTCGCCCTGTCAGGCTGGCCTGCGCCTGTGACTAGTATTGCCTTGTACTTGTCCCAGAACTTTACCCTATGCAGCTGCTGGAACACTGCGTCCTTCTCCACTACGAGGACAAACTCTGCGTCCACATCGACAAACTCGATGAGGTCGGGGGTGCTCTCTATCGCGTATGCCCCGTGGCCCAGCCTGCTGAGGTCTATCACGTCGTCGCCGCTCCTAATCCTCATGCGCCCCACTACTTTACCCTTCTCCTTGCTCAGGATGAGCATGTCCTCTCTCAGGAGGCCTGTGAAGACCTCAACATCCCTTATCGCTGCGTCGCTCTCGCTCTGCTCATCCCATGTGTTCTCCTGCCTTAGCCTGCCCTTCAGGTCTCGGTACACGATTGTGTGCTTACCCCTGTAGTAGAGGTCTCTTATTGTCGGGTACTCGTTCTCCACGAGCGCCTGGTATATTATTGCTGCCATTAGGAGGGTCTGCATGAACCTCCTAGCCTCTGCCATGTTTAGGAACTCTCTAGTTATGTAGCCCTCCCCCATTACCAGTATGCCCCTCTCGGGGTCGAAGCGGACGTTAGCCAGTGTCCTCTTGGGGATCTTCAGCTCCGGGGGCTCTCCCCTCATGATCTTCTCGGCTATCTCCATGAACCTTTCATGCAGGATCCTTGTCGCCCTCCTCCTAGCCTCCATATCTATCTTATCGCTCGGGATTGGAGCGGCCACGGCTTACCACCTCCATAAAGGGAGTTAGGCCACTTTCACCGCCTCGATCACGCTCTCAACGATCTTCTCGGGCTCCTCTTCCTCCCTACCATCGACCTTGGGGATCTCGATGTGCTTAGCGACTAGTCTTACTAGGGCCTTCTTAAGCTCCTCCTCCTCTTCCGGCCTCGGCGGCTCCCACTTCTCGGGTGGTTTGAGGATCGTTGCTAGGCTCCTGGCTATCTCTGGGATGTACTTCGATATCGTGATTATCCTCTTCCTCGCCTCCTCCTCCCTCCTCTTCCTGCTCAGGTATAGCCTCAGCTTCCTGGCGACCTCCCTCACGGCTATCTTGATCTCCTTCTCTATCTCGGGCACGTCTCCTATACTCTCCTTCCCCACGCCCTTGTAGGGGACTCTCGTGCTCGCTATGTGGACTAATACTACAAGGGGTGCTGGGAACTTGACGTTGTACTGGGCCCAGTTTATCTGGCTCACGACCTTATAGATCACGCCCTCCTTCTCCTCGTATAAGAGTGGGATCTTGTTGGCATACCTGAGTAGGAGGGGCTCATCCCTTACCGGTATTCCGCCCCCATACGCTATACCGGCCTCAACGATAAAGCTGTGCCCGCTGTAGGCCTTAGGGGTTCTGGTCACCGCGGCGGCGAAATCGGGGTTGAACATCCTCCTAAGGCCCAATACGATTAAGTCCTCACCTATCGGGCTTAGGTGGTCGCTCCTCGGGGCACGGAACTTTCCATAGCTCTTCATAGCATTTACTAGCCTTACCAGCTCATTCTTCATCTTGAGTAGGAGCTTGGGGTTCATGTTCGGGTCAAAGCCCGCCTCCTCCAGGAACCTCTTAGCGGTGATCTCACCGACGCTCTGGAACTCCTGTACTAGGACTTGGTAGAGGCGGTCAGCCCGGGTCGCTGATATGATCATCCTCATCTGCTCCACATCAACCCCGTGAGGGTGGGGTTTAGCCTCCTTAGGGGGTGGCGGCAGCTTAGTCGTCATCCGGGGGAACACGAAGATCTCTCCCTCGGGTGTTTCGAAGTAGATCTCAGCGTAGGGGGCTATGATCGCCGTCCTCCTAATGTACTCTAGAACCCTCCCCTTAGCACTGCTCCAGCGCCCTTCAAGCCTTATCCTGACCCTAGTCCCATGCCACCCGCTCCTCTTCCTCCACTGCACCTCCTCCACAACTCTGGGCTCGTTCTTCTGTATATCTATGTAGATGGTCTTAGCGTAAACGTAGTCGCTGCTCTTAGTGCTGCTTACCACCTCCACAGGCCTACCCGTAGTGAGCTGCCCGTACAGAACAGCAGCCTTAACACCGAGACCGTACATACCCCTCGTCTGCCTGTTCACGTACTTACTACTATAGAGCACCCTGCCGAAGGCGTTCGCTATAACTGTCGGGGGCACACCGACACCGTTGTCCTCCACTGTTATCGAGAGGAACTTGCGGGGGAAGTCGTTGGCCTCCTCAAGCTCCTCGTCGTACTCAATCTTAATATAGACCGTGGGGAGTATCCCGTAGACGTCAGTAGCGTCAAGGGAGTTCTCGACGAGCTCCCTAATCGTCTGGTAGACCGCCCTCGTAGGGTTTGTGAACCCGGCTATCTGCCTGTTCTTTGCGAAGAACTCGGCTACATTCATCTGCTTATACTGCTCTTGACTGTCCACTGTGACAGTGCTCCCCACTGTTTTACCCTTCGTCAGGGATCTGGCCAAGCTAGTACCCCAAAAGGGTGGGGGGCTCCCCGGGAGAAATATATTATATAGAGTCTTAGAGGGGCTCAACCCCTTCACATAATATATCTCTGCCCCGTATGACGCACGGTCTGGAAGAAGGGGTCTAGGGTTGTCCGTCTCATGGCGCGTACACTAGGAAGTGCAGAGGGTGAGATCCAGTGGACTACAACACGCTTTTTAATAGGAATATATCTTTCTCCTTAAGGTATTTGAACGGGACTCCGAGAGCAATATTATCTATGAGCGTAAGAACCGAGATCGACGGTTATGTCGGCTGCATCGACGAGCCACGGGTCATGTGTCGCCGTTATAACTAATCGCTCCTCCGAGATACTTTTTAAAAGTTTAATTATACTTGAAGCTCTTTCTCTATCCACCATTGCTGTCGGCTCATCAAGCACATATATAGGATTATCGTCAGAGAGCGCCAATAGCAGTTCAGCCCTTCTCTGCTCACCACCACTAAGCTGCGGTGGCTTCTTGTGTATTACTTTCTCAATATCTAGCACCCTAGCATACTCCATGATTCTATCTCTCCTACCTTCAACACTCTTTCCACGGCCAACCAAGTATAACATTATATTCTCCCAAATGGACAGCCAGGGAACCAGTAGACCTTCCTGGCTCAGATACCCGATATTTCGTCTAACCTTCTTATGCTCCTCCCAGGGGATCATGCCCAAAACCCTTACGAGCCCCGCGTCCGGCTCTTTAAGTCCTAATAGTACCCTGATCAGGCTAGTCTTACCGCTCCCGCTAGGCCCGACGAGGGCCAATAACCCGCTTCTACCCGCGGTAAAAGAGACTCCTCTCAACACCATAACTCTAATCCCGCTAGCCAGTGGATAGCTCAGATAAAGATCTTCAACCGTCACAAGCGTTTGCATAGAATTCCACCCCTCCTACGAGACACCTGCCAACTTAATCGTGTAAAAGGTCATAGCACCCGACACTAGGGCTGATAGGTAAAAGAACGCTATGAGGAAAGACTCAATCAAAACTATTAAAAATAAAATGATTAGTGATTTGACAATAGAGGCAGGATTAACATCAAGTCCCCTAACCCCAGCCACGTAGTATAACATACCTAAATAACTCCACAAACCAATCCCCCACGAGGCAACCCCTATAATAAGAGACAACAAACTTGACTCCTCAGCCCATCCTAATACAAGCGAGTATAGTGTAATAGCAAAATGGAAAACACTTCCCGGCGCACGCATGTATCCAATAGAATTAACCAACATATCCTTAAAAAGCGGTACTATCAAAACCAATGCAATAAAATATGTTAAAGATATCCTCCCTACGAGGATCAACGGGTCTGACATGTCAACCTTGAACACGACCTTCCTAAAGAAATCCCTGCCAGTCCCCGACATTTTCACAATGATATCTTTAATGAAATTATCTACCATTATTATATATACTATCAAAAACACCGGACTCAACCCATTTATAAATCTCAAACCCAGCCTATTAGAAAACAAGATCGATAATGACCTGAAATCGTGCCACAATCCTGTACCATATAAATGGAGCACGTGTAGGATATATAGCATTACGAACACTCCACCGGGTATAAGAT
>WAOT01000052.1 GCA_015521115.1 Desulfurococcales archaeon | reverse complement strand
TCGTCCCGGGCCTATCCAAAGCGTATGCCGACGGTAAAGTAGCGCTCGTAAACGCTTGGGGCACCGGAGTGGCTGACGATAAACTGGTGTACCACTACATACCGCAGGTCATTAGAGAGTATCTAGGAGAGGATCCAATTATCCCCCAGCCGAAGACATATGCACCCATCGAGCCTGGAGACCTCCTCGAGATCAGGAAGAGGATCCACGAGCTCGTAGTCAAGACACGTGAAGGATATGGGGGATTCGGCACCATAGTCATACCAGACTATAAGGGGGAGGTTCGGGACAAGATCGCCAGAGACGTGCTAAACATGATAACATTAGAGCCCGACCACTACATAGCCCAGGAGCTCGTAAAATTCTCGACATCACTCCTCCACAGCGACTCCGCACCACTCCTACTAAGGGACGCCCCGATAGACTTCAGGGTGTACGTCTACTACACAGCTGAGGGCCCGCAGGTACCGCCTGGAGGCCTCTCCCGGTATGCAAGGCACGGGATGATAACGAACAACTCTAGCGGTGGAGGGATAAAGGAGACCTGGGTTATAGTCTGAATAGGATTCCCCTGCTATGACTCGATTTCAGGATGGTTTTCTAGTATGACGTTTTCTAGTAAAGGACGCGTGATGTCTAAGTATACTCTTTCAATATTAATAGTATTACCGGGCTCTATGCTCTAGGTGGTGACGGTTAGAGTGCAGATAGGTCACCTGGCAGACTTACACATTGGGGCAACGCGGTGGAGGATCCAAGAGGTTGCCGAAGACGTGAGAGAAGCCCTTGAAGAATCCTTTGAGATACTGGAGAGAGAGCACGTCAAGACGGTTCTCATAAGTGGCGATATCTTCGATGAGCCCTCTCCAGGGAACACGCACGTGATATGGGCGATAAACTTCTTCAGGAGACTAGTGCGCGATAAAGAGTTCGAGATCGTAGTCATCCCCGGGGATCACGACGTCCCCGGCGGGAGGGATGAGACGGCAGTTGATCTATTATATGCTGCATTAAGCGACATCACAGGAGGCCGCTTCATAAGCCCCCCGACGATATATAAGTGGAACGGTTGGAGGAGCCTCAACGACTTAGTAGTGAAGGTGGGCGGCAGTCCCGGGGCTATTGTTGCGGCGCTCCCCTATGTTAGAGAGTTTAGGGATCAGAGGCAGAAAACGTACCGAACCCTACTCAACAAGTTGAAAGCACTCCTACAAGGCGTACATGGCCCGAAGATCTTAATGGCGCACTTCGGCCTCGAAGGCTTCACCCACCCCCACGATGCAACCCTCCAGCCACAAGATATCCCGGGGGTTTTCGATTACGCTGCAATGGGCCACATACACAAGTTCATCATAGACACTAGCCAGAGTGAGGCGGTCATAGCATATCCAAACAGCCTAGTCCCCTTAGCACTCTCCGAGACCCGTAGCAGGGAGAGGGGACCTCTAATTGTAGACCTAAGCGGTGACGCTCCCCATGTACAGCAGATCCGCCTCACTCGCCAGAGAGTGCATCATGTCCTGGAATCAGACATCTACTCCCTGCCCGAGAACCTCAGGAAAGCTCTTATGGGCACGCCGAGACACGGGGAGAAGAAGCCTATCGTCCACGTGATACTCCAAGTTGGGGAGACTATTCCCGCGGGGAAGAAGCTCCCCAAGCTGATAGACGAGCTGGAGGAGACGTTCAACGTTATCATAAGGATAGCGAAGAGAAAACGAGTAACCAGTCAGAGGGGGGCTATAGTACTCGATATGGAGAAGAACGCTACTCCCAGGGAGGTAGAGATCGCAGTGCTAAAGTCCCTCCTCAAGAAGAGCGGGGAACATGCCGATAAAGTAGCAGAACTCCTCCTCCAGCTCAAGGAGGCAGTCCTTAACCTGCAAGGCCAGGATCTCGAGAGGGGGGTTGACAGGATCGCTGAGGAACTGTTGAAGCCCGAGTATGCCTCCTACCTCGGCCTCAAACCCGACAAGAGGAGCACTCTAGAGGGGTGGTTAGGGTGAGGTACACGATAGAAAGGATAGAGCTGAAGAACTTCCTAAGCCACATAGACACAACCCTCCCCCTAGGGAGGGGCATAACAGTATTAGTTGGGGACAACGGTGCAGGGAAGAGCAGCATAGTTGACGCAATATTCATCCAACTATACCAGCCCCAACGCTCCGGCGAGTACCCTAGAGGCGGGATAAGGAACCTAGTCAATCGGACGAGCCCCACGGATCACGCGCTAATAAAGCTAGGCCTCCGCTCGCAGGCCAGCACCCCGACACTCCTAGAGATAACGAGCAAGATCCCGAGACAGGGTTCAAGGGAAGCCCGAGTCCTCAAAGTCGTAGGGTCGCAGAAGAAGATCATTGCTAGGAGGCCCACAGAGGCTAGAGGGGTTATTGCGAGAGAGCTCGGAATCCACGCTGAACCTGAGATATACAAGATGATACTCGAGAACGCAGTGATAATAAGACAGGGAAAACTAGAAAGCATACTAGACACGCTAACCTCCGGCCATGACGGTGTAAAACTGCTCAAAACCCTCTTCGGGGTAACAGCCTACAGGGAGGCCAGTGAGAAGATCGCAGAACTCACACTAGCAGGGGGCTACAGGGTTAGGGGGCACGAAAACATCCGTAAAGAAATCGAAAACCTCCAGGACAAAATACGGCAGCTCAAGAGGAGCATAACCAGCATCCAGAAAGAACTTGAAAAGTTGAATAAGGAGAAGAAAACGCTCGAGGAGACACTCGAGACGATGACGAAAGAAGCAGAAGCCCTAGAAGGAGATTACGAGGAGTATAATGAATTGAAGAAGGAAATAAACAAAATAAATAGTAAAATAGATAATATAAAAAGAGAAATCAGGCATAAAAAGCAGGAGTATCACGCCAAGAGATGCCAGCAGTTAAAGAAGGAGTACAGGGAGGCCATGAAGATCCTAAACAATGCCTACATAGATGGAGAGAGAGTTGACATCCTCCTAGAAAGATACACTAGCGCGAAAAGACAGTTAGAGCAACAGCTACGGGATATGGAAGACCATATCAGGAAGCTAGAGAAATACCGCAGAACACCGCTACAAAGTCTCGAGAAAGAGCTCCTCAGGATCAAGGGACAGATAGATAGCCTAAGACGGGAGAAGGAGAGAGTTGCAGACACTATAAGGGAGCTAGAGAGCTTGAAAAGAGAGCTACTCCACGCCCTTAGGGAGGCTGGAAAACTCCTCGGCCTGCCGTCAACACCCCAGCTAAATACAGCTACAACCGTTATGAAGAGACTCCACGAAGAGATTGAGAGGCTGGAGCGTGAAATCGACAGTAAAACCGGGAGGAAAGAGGAGCTCATACGGGAAAGCAGTATTATGAGGAGTGAGGCCAAGAGGAAGAAGAAGACCGCGGAACTATTACTCCAGGGGATTGAAAGGTCGGAGCAGAAGTGCCCTATGTGCGGCCGACCATTGACAACTGATGAAGCGAGGCACATAGCGGAGACCCTTCTTAAGGAGGCGAAAGTGCTACTAGAGCAGCACGAGAAGCTCCTCCACGACGCCAGACTACTAGAGAGAGATATAGAGGAGCTAAAAGGACGGCTAGAACGGCTTAAACATGCCCATACCCTCCTAGGGCAGGCGATAGAGAAGTTGAAGGAAAAGGAAGTAACGCCAGAAAACTTAGACGAGAAAATCGCTGAAGCTGACCAGGTAATGCAGGAAATAGTCGAGAAACTTAACACCCTAGAAAATAGGGAGAGCACGCTACACAAGGAATTGGGTAGGCTTGAAGGCCTCAGGAAAACTCTATTAGAAAAAGGGATAGATCCGGACAAGACTACATCCGAAGAACTAAAAGCCCGCTATAAAGAGCTCGAGCAAGAGCTAAAGGAGATAATGAGAAAGCTGGAAGAAACCGAGAGCAAGCTCCTAGAAATCACAGGAGCAAGCACAATAGATGACGCGCGTGACACCATAAAGAAAGCTGAACAGGCTAGACTTAGAGGTCAAAGCCTTCTAGAAAAGTGCACTAGGCTTGAGGCCGAGATAGAGAGCCTCTCACAAGACCTAGAAGAAAGCCTAAAAGAACTGGACAAACAATCGGAACGGTTAAAACAAGTAGAGCCAAACGCAGCAAAGTTTGAGAGCCTCCAGGAGGAGATTAAGAGGCTATCAGAGTCACTACAGGAGATAAAAACGAAAATAGCCGCAAAAGAAGAGCTTATAAGTGATAAAAAGGAGGAGATCGAAAAGCTCCAGAAGGAAGTAAATGAGAAGGAGAAGATCTACAGGAAGGCACGCCTCCTCTACCAAGTAGCAAGAGATCTCTTCCGGAGGGCCGAAGATATCTTGTTCCAAGAGCGTCTCAGGCTCCTCGAGGAGGAGGTAAGCGAGATCCTGAACGAGTTCCAGCTCGACTACAACGCTGCAAGGATACGGCTGAAGGAGAGGAAACTGGGCACAAGCGAGCTGGACATAAACCTCGTATCAAGGACAGGGGTTATCACACCAATCGATAGCCTGAGTGGAGGTGAGAGGATCGCCTTCGCACTAGCACTCGTTCTCGCACTCAATAGGCTCCTAACCGGGGGCGTGGGCTTCCTAGTCCTAGATGAGCCCACCACGCACCTGGATAGTGTGAGGAGGAGGGAGTTGATCAAGGTGATAGAGGCATTCGGCAGGTCATCCCTCGTTGACCAGCTCATAGTAGTGACCCACGATAGGGAGGTGATGGACGCGGCCGACGTAGTCTACACTGTAGAGAAGGATCCGAGTAGGGGCAGCATTGTTAGGAGGATAGAGGGGGTCTAGGGGTGAGAATGTGACGGGCAACCTCACACTCCCAAGGAGCCTCGCTGAGGCCGTGCTAACGAAGAGGGATCTCATACTCAGGATAGTGCAGCGGATAGCCTCCACACGCAAGCAGGAGGAGCTATTGGAGCAGGGGGAGAGGGAGCTTAGGGAGCTGCCCATACCGCAGGCGGGTAACCCGCCGGGGGGCGTGGGATCTGAGGACGGTGGGAGCTCGACGATAGACATGGAGGCCTACACGGTTTACATGGTCAAGGCATGGGCGGGCTCATGGCTCCTGGGAGGGGACAGGAAATACCGTAACCTTGCCGACCACTCAGCGGCGGACGTCGGCGTGATCATAGGCTTCACCCGCGGCTCAGAGGCGAGGGTCAGGTTCTATAGGGAGACGCTCGAGGCCTACACAGCTTCAAGAGCCGTAGAGGCTATGGGCGGAGGAGTGTTCCTATGGGATGGAAGCCTGCGGCCACTCCTCCTCTGGCCTTGGGGTAAGGAGTTGAAGAGGAAAGCCTCAAACAGGGCAGTCGAAATGGCCCCCAGACTGCTGGGAGGGAGGGGTAGGAGTATAGACGCCGTCTACGAGCAGGTAAAGGATCTCTACAGTAGGAGGCCACTCCTCCTAGCACTAGAGCTAGCGTCAAGGCTCGTGGAGGAAGAGGAGAAGCTTGACGGGGAGACTTGGGAGTGGCTAGCATACCTTGAGTGGCTTGAGAAGCTCACAGCCCTCAAAGACTTCCTGGAGAGGGCATGGGAGAGGGGTGTTGAGACGGTATTCGTGTCGAAAACCACTAGGAGCCAGTTCCTATTCCGCAAACCCCTCCCAGACGTATTCTATCTCAACCTAATCACCAGGGGGAGCGAGACCTACAAGACATTCTACACAAGACCACGCATCTGGAGAGGCGCATCCCAGGTCGCCAACAGGGAGCATGAGCCTAAGGAGAGGTTCCTAACAGGAGATCCAGGTGAGTTGAAGGCCTTCTATGAGGGGAGACTCGGAGTCCTGGAGCTCTACGCCAGAATCTCACCGGGCAAGCCGATATTGAAAGTGGACATAGCGTTCGACCTCAAGCAGTGGAACCCCAAATCCGCTGAGGAGGCGGAGGAGAAGGCCGTGGAAGTCCTTGAAGGTCTATCCCTTCTATCCGGGGAGACAGGCTACCCCTTCCCCCTCCTCAGGGCCCATAGGAACGCCCGCATCGGGTGGGAGGGGAAGGAGGCCGTGATCCGAGCCCTGGGGCTCGGGCTTGAGAGGAGGAGTAGGAGTATGCTCGAGATATAGGAGGTGAGTGGGGTGAGCTCTAAGCCCCTCTGTGGGCAGGCGAGGATCGGGTGGATAGTCGGGGAGAGCACTCCCCTAAGGAGCTACGTGCTCTTCGATAAAGGCCACGTCCCGAGGGCGGGCTCATACATCACCGCTGAAGGCGATGAGGGCTGCGTCCTCGGAGTGCTAGAGAAGGTTGTTAGGGGTAACATGATCGTTACGGAGGACGTGACTGATGCAAGCCAGCTAGGTGTCATCACGAAGTACAAGGATCTCGACAGGGAACACTATACTCGAGGCGTAGTGAGGTGGCTAAGCCTAGCGGATCCGCTGAGAAACCAGGGTAAGGTGGTCTCACCAAGCATACCATTAGAACCAGCCTCCCCAATCTATCAGGCGCCGTCCTCACTCCTCCACGACATTTTCGCAGGCATGAGTAAGCGCTGGGTTAGGATAGGAGCCCTCGCCGGCAACCCCAACGTAGAGTTCAGTATTGACGTGAACAAGCTGACGAGACACCTAGCAATCCTTGCTGTGACGGGCGGGGGTAAGAGTAACACTGTAAACATACTCGCCCATAGGATAGTATCAGGGCTAGGGGGCACAATGGTCATTTTCGACATCCACGGAGAGTACGCGGTAGCTGCCTCGAACCTAGCACCGGGGAGGGCTGTAGTTAAGCAGCCCGTAGTCAACCCCCTTGAGATCAACTTCCACGAGCTTAAGCGGCTCGCGAGGATACCGGACGGTGCGCACGTGCAGGAGAGGATCCTCAGGGAAGCGTGGAAGGCTGTATTGCAGAAGTACCCATCAAAGTACACACCGGGGACGAGCTTCCTTGACGCACTGCGAATCGAGGTAAGAAGGGCTGGCAGCCAGATGAAGAGGCAGGACAGCATGCAGGGAACCCTTAACAGGATAGACGATATAGAGGACTACTACGGCCAAATACTGGATGAGAGGACGCATAGGAGGCTCACCGACATAATAGAGCCAGGGAAGCTCAACATCTTCGACCTAAGCGGGATAGATGAGGTGGCAGCGGATGCGGTCGTCAGCCACTACATGAGGAGGATCCTGGAGGAGAGGAAGATCCATAAGAGGACGCAGGGGGCGAGCGGCTACCCGGTACCATTACTGGTTGTTGTCGAAGAGGCCCACGTACTCATACCAAGAGACGAGGACACACTCACAAAGACGTGGGCCAGCAGGATAGCGAGAGAGGGCAGGAAGTTCGGAGTGGGACTCGTACTCGTGAGCCAGAGGCCAAAGAACGTGGACGCAGACGTGCTTAGCCAGACTAACAATAAGATAATACTGAAGATAGTCGAGCCCAGCGACCAACGCTACGTCCAGGCGGCGAGCGAGCAGCTAAGCGAAGACCTACTAGAGCTCCTACCAGCTCTCAACCCCGGCGAGGCAATAGTAATCGGTAGCATGACGAAGCTACCGGCCATGGTAAAGATCGACTACTGCGCGGACATATGCGGAGTAACAACCGGAGGAGCAGACATCGACGTCGTAAAAGAGTGGGAGAAATACAACAGCGGCTCAGGAGACGAAGACCTCAACCCAGAGGTCTTCGCCTAACAAGAACCCCACCAGCTATGAGAGAGAACGGTGCTAGGAACAGTATGAGGGGGATCCACAGGCCCAGCACACCCCTATACACTAGAAAACCCCAGACAAGGCCGCCAGCAGCGAGGCCAACAGCAGAGTAGAGCCCTAAGAGCCCATAACCAAGCCCCCTCCCCCCAACACCCACAAGCCACGCAACACCACTCCTCGAATACACCTCAAACACTCCCATAAACACTCCCCAACCCACAGCCGCCAACAGGAATAGCAAACCACCCCCATAGGAGAGCGCCCCAACCGCAACCAAACCACCAATGAGGGCAGCCAAGGACACTATGATAACAGACGTATAACCGGAGACCCTAGAGCCGACCACCGCTATCACAAGCGCTACAACCGCATCAACACCCATAGCGAGCCCATAGAGGGCGGAGGCCCTCTCCGGGCTAAGCCCATAAGTGAGAACAGGCCACACCGGGAGGATCATGAGTGATAACCCCATTCCCGCAATGATCAAGTGCTCACCAAGACCGACCCCCCTCCCTACAGTGGCCTCCGACGCCTCCCTCGGGATAGGGTATAGAGCGTACGCAGACACTAACAGCGCGATGGAAACCGCTGCGGGGACAGCGAGCAATGCTAGTGCAAACCTAACCCCATAGCCCGAAGCGGCGAGGGCGACTATAAGGGGGCCGGCCACGGCCCCGACCTGATCCATAACCTCATGAAGGGCAAACCCCCTCTCCCGGCCTAAACCCTCAGTAACCTCTGCCAGTATAACATCACGGGCCGGAGCCCTAAGCCCCTTACCCACCCTCTCAGCTATCACGAGGGCGAAAGCCTCCTCCCACCTCCCCGCTAAAGCCAGCAGAGGGACAGCTCCCAGGTTGACAGCGTAGCCGAGGAAGACCAGCCCCCAGTATAGGCGGGGGTTGCGTAGCCTATGAACGAGGCCCCCGGAGGCTGCACGGGTTAGATACCCTATTAAGTCACCTAGCGCCAGGCCCCCCGCAACAAGCGCTGTCCCGCCGAGGAGCTCGGTGTAGGGGCCTAGTACTCCCCTAGCAGCCTCATATGTCATGTCTGCGAAAAGGCTGACAAGGCTCAGCAGTATGAAGACTTTCAGCTCCCTCCTCAACCCTGTGCTCACCCGCAGACATCGTAGGGCTCCAAAGGCCTCCCCGGCCTGACCCTCTTGGAAGGTGAAAATCGGAAGATGCTAGGAGGCTCTCTAGACGCTTCAAGCACGTCCGCCGCAATCCGGGCAAGTGCTGGGCCCAGAGTGACGCCCGCACCGTTAAGCCCTGACACTACGAGAACCCCACTCTCATGGTAATCAACTATCGGTAGCCCATCACCCGTCGTATTGCAGGGAGCACTCCAGACCTGGAGTACGCGGGACTCCCATGCCCTGCTATTCCTTTGGGCGTACCTCTCCAAGACGTTATACGAGTCCTCGGGGTCAGGTATGAACCCCTCATCCGGGTCGGTAAGCGGGGTGTTTGCCCCATCACCTATATTACTCCTGTTCGGGGAGACAGGGACAATGTAGTAGCCTAGGCTGTCATCCTCTATGGGGAGCGGAGGATTTGCGCCCTCAATGCTTGCAGCCTGACACCTATAAGGCATGAAGTACTCGCTCCCATCAGGCACAAGCAGCCCTGTCCAAGCCCCGGCAGCCACGACAACCTCTCCATGTAAGGTTTCACCTTTCCAGCTGGGCCCGTAGCCCCTCCTCCACGTGACGCGGGCCCCACTAACTATTTCCACTCCCAGCCGGGTGGCCCACTCGTATATGGTTCCCATGAGCCCCCCGACGTCGATAATGCTCTCCTCTATCAGTGCAGCGTGTTCGCCGCTAAATAGTGGCAGTCCGGGGTCATGGGCCCAAACGCTGTTAAGACCGTACCTTTCATGGGATCTCAGCACACCGTCCATACACGGCTTATCACGGGCTATCCAAAGGGCCTTGACGTCACGTACAAGACCCTCCCGGAGGCCCTCAACAAACTCCCTAGTCTCCAGGGCGAGTGGGAGTAGATGGTCTGGGAGTATTGTGACGAGGAGGCCAGCACTCCTAGTCGCTGCAGCCCGGGCTAGAGGTTCAGGCTCGTACACGGTGACAGCATGACCTCTCCGCGCTAACTCTACCGAGAGTGATAGGCCCACCAGCCCCCCTCCCACAATCGAGACCCTCAAAGTCTTAGCACCCCACCAGGGTGTATTGCCTGGGCGTGTTTCCAGACATTTATTTCCAGGAGAGCCTATCAAATAGTATATGCGGTGAACACGTCAAATCGATCCACTCTCTTGGGGGTGTAGTGAAAATGGCTGTCGCACCCGAGATCGCATTCCCATATGCCACAGGAGCGATCCTCCTAATAGGTATAGCAATAATCGCCTACATCTACAGGAAGCTCGGTAACCCTGCACTACTTGTGCTAATGATAGGCCTATTCAGCGTAGCAATGGAGTCCTTCCTGGACGGCTATGAAGCACAGCAACTACTCCCATACGGGGCGTCATGGAACAATGTCCCGACCGAGAGAATAGGGTACATGCTCACTATAGACGTGATTAGGGGGATCTGGATCATAATCTGGGCAGCAATGGAGTTCATGTTCGCCTTCATGCTAGGAGGAACCGAGAACAAGAAGCTCCTCTACGGCCTACCAGCAGCCGTCCTAATATTCGGAACCGCCGAGACAGTATACTTCGACTTATACTACGGGGCCAACACCTTAGACCTTGAGACCCGGATATTCGTGAGCAGCGCCATAAGAGTACTAGTCTTCCTAGTCCCAGCAGCACTCTTCGCAGGAGCATACATACTCTACAACCTATACAGAGAGCTAGCCACAAAGAGCAGCCTCCTATACGGTCTAGGCTTCATAATACACGGCCTCACACTACCCTTCTACAGTATATCGAAAGAACACGGGTCAATAACGCTAGGACTATGGTACGCCCTTGGAGGCGTCATACCAGCACTCCTAGCAACGCTAGGCTCATACTATCTAATGAAGGAGGCTACAGAGGAGCTAATAGAAGAGGAGGAAGAGGGGGAGACAGAGGAGAGCGCCTAATAATATTACTCCAAGGCCTACATCCACTTATATCCTCTAGAACCACATATAAAGCTAATAGATTGGACGTCCCCTCCTTTTTCCCACCAGGCTCGGGGGTGTCCCGGGGTAGAGTGAAGTGCCATGTCCATATGCTGAGAGGAAGGGGGCACTAGTATACTGTAAGGCGGCCAAGAAGAAGGTCAACCCATTAACGTACCCGTGCCTCTCTAAGACGAGGTACGTGAAATGCAAGTACTATAGAGAAGCCGCCAAGAAGATCGAGGCGGGGGTGAAGGCTAAGGAGACTCCCCCGACCGTTCGAGAACAGCCAAAACCTGCGGCACCACCCGCGATACAGTCCCAGCCCCAGGCACAGCCTACAATAACTCCCCCCATAAGTGCATCCGCACCCGTAGAGCCTTCCCAGACAGTAACTATGAAGAGGTACAGGACTAAAGGGATGACACTAGCGGGTAGGCCTGCCAGGACGTGTCTAGAGTGTATATACTACGGCTCGAGGACGAAGACATGTATACTGCTTGGGATAGAAGTTAAGGATCCATTCAACCCCCCGTGTGCTGAACCAGAAGAGTAGCGGTTCCTCTTAGGTGCTTGTATGTCCCACGGCATTTTATAATGAGGACATTACAGCAGTCCTCCTCCTCGTTAGGCCGGATAATAGCTCCCGGACAGCTTCCCTCACCCTTGCGTCTAGGGCTGCGATGATTATGAGCGCGCCTGCATAGAATACTGTTGCTCCCGGTAGGATTGTTATGAGCTCTTTAAAGAATGAAGTGTAGGGTCGGGTGTGGGGGCCCAGGAGGTATGCGAGAGGGGCTAGGAGTATGATATAAGCTGTGATCCTAGCGTAGGTCTCAGCCAGCTCCCTTCTCGCCTGGGGCTCAATTGTCCACAGCCACCATGATACGACTATGCTGTAGAGCACCGTGTATACGACGGTCGCCGCAGTCCACCAGTATATTCTCGCCTCAGTATCGCTCCATAATACTGTTGAGGCTGTCAAGAGCAGGTAGGTCAATGAGGCTGTTGCAAGCCTCTTGTAAAGGGCCTTGCTCATCTCGACATGCCTAGCTCCCCGTAGTGCAACACCTGCTCCCACATTCTCAAGCGCTATGGCTAGGAGGAGGAAGACGCTTTCAACGCTGAAGACCTGTAAGACCCTGTAGGCCCATGAGTATTCAGGTCTTAGGAGGGTTAACACGTGTACCGGGTTAGCTAGGGTGTAAACCGGGATAGGGAGCACTAGTAGGAGCGCCGCCCTTCCGTAACCGACTGCATAACCCGCCCTATACCCCCCGACAAGCCTAGCGGTCAGGTACCGGAATGTATTCCTCACAACGTCGACTAGGGTGAAGGGGATGAGCCTAGACGCGAAGTACACGCTCACGAGCACTGCGTCCCCAGTAACGGCATAGATGACGGGGACATCAATGTTGAATATAACGTAGGGTACCACCCTATAAAGTCCCACCTCAGCCCTCCCCCTCCCCACTAGAG
>WAOT01000051.1 GCA_015521115.1 Desulfurococcales archaeon | reverse complement strand
ATTGGTACCTGTGCGATGAACCCGAGCGCTAGGAGGGTCTTCTCCAGTGCGATCTCGCCTTGGAGGGCCCTATTTGCCCTCTCAACCTGGCTTGAGGCGTGGATTGCGATCTCAGCGGCCTCCTCCAATCCCTCCCTCCCCGCCCTGTATAGCCTCCTCCTATATTCGAGAAGCTGTTTATGCGCTCGCACCGTCTCCTCTCTCGACAGGAACCTTTGTAGCCTCTCGAACTTGAACTTCCTTGGCACGACAATCCTTGTCCTCACACCTATAGACCATAGGGTCTCCGCCACGACCCTCCCAGTCACCGACCCGCTCCTTGCAACCTTTTCAATGAACTCTATGTCTATCGGAGAGTATGTGCCGATAGTCGCACCCGAGTCTATAATGGGCTCTACAAGTATGTGGTGGAAAGCTCTTACCAACGAAACTGCGCTCCACCTAGACCCTCGGGCCTCTAGCTCTCCCAAAAGCTGCCAGGCGAGCCTCTTGTAGCCCAGGGCTGCTAAATCACTGATCCTTGTCGCAGCGTCCCTTGCGTTTAGGTCATCAAGCCCTACATCTTCCACGAGTTTAAGGTGTAGTTTCTTCGTGTTGTAGAGGTGCTGGTTCTGACCGTCTATATGTGACAGGATAGCCTTCATGGTCTCAGTCAGCCTCAGAATGGTTGGGAGGACTCCCTGGGCTACTAGTATGTCCTCGAAGCACTGGCACCCGTATTCGGTGTGAGGCGCTGATAGGAGGGCTATTAAGAGGCCCTCATCCACGAGGCGCATAACCTCCTTGGGGCCTATCCCGTGGAGCCGATTAAACTCTGAACCGTTCTCCGCTGGGCTTAGGACGATCACTGCCTGGTCGTAGAGGTGGTATACGGTATAGGGCGAGAGTAACGGGTTCCACCAACCTCTACTGTCGACAAGCTTACCCCTGAGGTCGCTATAGACTTCTAGGAAGAGGCCCTCATCCACCATTATAGGGCCGCCGGAGAGTAGCTTGTAGACTAGACTAGTAGCTGCCCTAGAGAACTTCTCCCTCTCCCTACTCCACTCCTCAGCAAGTGCTGGGTTAACCATATTGCACCGCCATGAGGGGTCTGGGAGGGGGTATAGGAGTGGTTTCTCAGCGGGTTCCCCTTAAATCAGGCCCTACTATCCGTGCGTGAGCTGTATTCTGCCATCTCCATAGCCAGCTGGGGCAGGTTCTCGGCCAGCATACCTGGGGGTTTGCCCTCGAGATCCATGATAGCCCTGGCGACGTTTAGCACGACCCTCTCCTCCTCGCTCCACCCACTCAGTGGGCCTGACCTGATCTCGAGGGCTATGGTTAATGGGTCTCTCACCCCTGCGCCTAGGAGTTTCTCTGTGGTTTCAATTATCTGGCGGAAGTATTCGGCGATCTTCTTAAGAACCTCAGTGTCCCCGACTGGGCCGTGGCCTCCTACCAGTCTCCAGCCACCGTACTCCTTGACCAGTCTTTCTAGGACTTTCTCCCAGCCCGCTACTGTCCCGTCGAGTGCGAGCGGTGTCACCCTGTTGAACATGAGGTCTCCCAGGAAGGCTGTTCTAGCCCATTCAACTTCAACTACAATGTCACCGACTGTGTGGGCCGGGCCGAAGTGTTTGAGCCTGATCTTGCCGTTTTGGGTGTTTATTGTGAGTGGCCCGCTTATGACTATGTCTGGTGTAGTGTACTTTGACCCTGTGAAGTCCAGGTTGGGGAAGAAGGGCTTGTACATGTCCGGTGCGATGTCCTTGAGGAGCTCAACCATCTTCGCCGCCCCCTCATGCATTATGCTAGGGGCATTGAATACGTGGTTACCCCACGCGTGGTCTCCATGGTGGTGGGTGTTGATCACAAGCCCAGGCCTAGGTAGGCCTAGTTCACCTATGAGCCTCTCCAGGTCTCTGGCACGCCTCTCGTTGTACTGAGTGTCCACAACTATTGTGTACCTCCCCGCATCTATTAGCCCGCTATTGCTCCTGAACCAGCCCCCGTCAACGTCTATGACAGCATAAACACCTTCAGCGACCCTCTCCACCCTACACCAGCCGCAGCCTCCCACACCCATGAGGTGTCACCCCTTAACAGTCTCCAGTATCCACTCCGCCTCGAGCTCGGCAATCTCCCCTATGAGAGGCGGCCTGTATATGTCGAAGTGTCCCACGTCGTAAGTCTTTACCGTCACGGGCCCTGGTATCCTCGAGATCACCTCCCTGGCTATCTCCGGCGGAGTGGTCTTGTCTCTCTCAGCGAGCACCACTAGGAGGGGCTTCCTTATGAGGTGGGCGTAGTCGCCAGGGTTATAGGCGAGAACCCTGTCCAGACTGTCCAGTGTGACCCTATTCTCAAACCATGGGGTCTTCCCTGCTACCTCAGTATAGTACTCGTAAGCCTCCTCAGTCAGGATGACTGCAGGGCCATCCTTCGAGACTATCGGAATATAGGCGGGCTCGCCCCTACAGCACTCCCTCCTCCCCTGCTCTGCCAGCACCATAACTGGCTCGAGGCTCCCGAAGTATTTGAGAGCAGTCCTATAACTGTAGACGTTCGGAACCTGCGCTACACCACATACCACACCGGGTTGGGGGAAGGCTAGGAGCGTTAAAACGTGGCCTCCGGAAAAGCTAGTCCCCCAGACACAGATCTTCTCGGGATCCACAATGCCGTGTTCCCTGAGGAAAGAGACGGCACACCTGTAATCGGCTACCTGATCCTCCGGGTAGAGGGCCTGCCTCGGCCCACCCTTACTCCTACCAAACCTCCTATAGTCGAACGCTAGAACAGCTATACCGTGGCGCGCGAATACAGGCCCGTAGTCGTCCGCGTGGGCCTCCTTAACCATGCCGAAACCCATACCCATAACGAGCCCGGCCTCTGCTCCCTCCTGAACGACGGGCTCGTAGAGGATGCCGTGGCAGTCTACACCGCTGCAAGGAAACCACAACTCCCTCCTCCTAACCTCAACCAACTAGGAGTACACCCCGCCAGGTCTGGATAACATTTAAGGTTTCCAGGGATTTAATAGTGTGGACACGTAGAAAATAACCCTACCAACTCGCATTTGAGTGGAGTAATGTGTGAGGGGAAAAGAAGGATTTGCTTACCAGGCTAAAGGTGCTAGCCAGTGATTACCCTTCTGAGGGAGTCTAGGAGCCTCTCCTCAAACATCCTATGCATTCTGAAGTGCTCGTTGGGGTCTTTGGTCAGGGTGTAGACCCAGTAGAGCTGGAATATCCCTGCTGTTATTATGGAGAGTATGAAGTACAGGAAAGTGCTCCTATCCTTAATTGTAGGCTCAACCGGGACTTCAACATATCCTCCACGCTTCCGCAGTAGGTCTCGGAGGTTGTTGAGGATACGCATCTCCCTCCTCTCATGCTTTACGAAGTCCTTGTTGAGGAAGTGGTAAACGTAGTAGATCACGAAGGGCACTATTGTTAGGATTGTCCACAGTCCCGCACTCTTCTCCTGCTCATCGTATTTGGCCTCGTTTAAGGCGTCCTTAATACCGATAACCTCAGGCTCATCTATGCCTGCAGCCTCGAGTGCTGATACAACGCTCGACCACAGCGCATGAGTTCTCCTGAAGTGCTCGTTCCTCCTCTTAATCCACTTATATATCACATAGAAGTTAACGATTATACCTATAATTGATATTCCGATAGCTGTCCCTAAACTTGCCATAACGCCGGCTTCATAGCTCTCCCCGTAGGACGCAAGGGCTGCAATGATTCCGATTATTACTAGGATGAGTGGTAGGAAGGGTAGCCATACCGGCATTATATAGTCTGTTCTCTCCGCCGCACTTATGTGCCTCTTAATATCTTCGAGGACAACGTCGGCCGACAAAACTCTCACCTGTCTCTATATGTATATGTAAATACTAGTATATAAGCTTAACAATGACATCTACTTAGTGAAGCATTTGAGAGTCGTATTGTGGTTTGGATCTTATGGGAACGCTTCCAATAAGAAAGTGTGGTGCTCTGATAGTTTTAACAAAAGTCGTTATTCTAAAATTTCTTTTATTCTTGCGGGTTTGTGTGTTAGTATGTAGAGTTTGTCCACTATTGGTAGTATCTCGTCTATCATGTGAGATACTATTATTATAGTGAGGTTCTCACTCCTCCTCATCCTGTCAATGGCTTTTTGCAGGGCCGTTATTGTGTCCCTGTCTAGGCCTGTGAAGGGCTCGTCAAGGAGTAGTATCTCTGGGTCTGTTGCTAGAGCCATTAGGATCTGCGTCTTCCTCCTTGTACCACCGCTTACCTGGTATGGCCTCTTGTTGAGGTATTCTTCGAGGCCTAGCAGTCTAGCCCCCCAGCGTATTACCTCCTCCGCCCTATGCCTGGGGATCTTGCGGAGTTTGGCCGCTAGCAGTATGTTCCCCCGGAGGGTTCTCCACGGGAGGAGTATTACCTCCTGCGGCACGTACCCCACTCTTCCCCTAACTATAACTTTCCCCTGTGTGGGTGGTTCGAGGCCTGCTATGATTCGGAGGAGTGTGCTTTTACCAGCACCGTTTGGCCCTGCTATGCCTACTGCCTCTCCCTGTTTTACGGTTAGGGTTATACTGTCTAGGATCTTCTCCTGGCCGTAGTACTTGGTCAGGTTCTCAATTTTTACTGCTACTTCTCCAGCTTCCACTTCGTGCTCCACCTCTCAATCGGTTTGAGGATTAGGAGGTCTAGGGCGATCATTAGGATTATGAGGATCCAGGCCCATGCGAAGACGCCCTCACGGTAGCCGTAGTCGTAGCTGTAGACGAGCCAGTAGCCCACGCCTCCGCTGGCCCCGAATGCCTCCGCCACGACGCTGATCCTGAGGGCTATACCAATCGCCGCCCTACTGGCACCTGCTAGGTAAGGGACTATGCCCGGTAGGATGAAGTATGTAAGCTCCTGTAGCTTAGTTGCACCCAGGGATCTCGCCAAGATCATGTACTGGTCGTCTACCGCTCTGACCGCTGCTAGTAGGTTGGAGAGGAGTATTGGGTATGTTGCCGCTGTCACCACTAGAATGGGCGGCTTCCTGCTCGTTACTCCGAAGACCATTACTAGGACTATGGCCCATACTAGTACGGAGACGCTCTGTATGAATGTGTTAAGGGCGTTGAAGAAGGCCTTGAAGTGGCTGTTGACGTAGGAGAGGACGACGCTTGTGAGGGCGAGGATGAGGGCTATCGTATAGCCTAGGAGGCTGTTAGTTAGGGTTACCCTGACCCCCCTAAGGATAGTTTTACCCCCAAAGTCCTCCGCAGCCTTGAGGGTCTCCCGGGGGCCCGGGATGAGGTGTGGGAGCTGCTGGTGGGCTAGCTGCCAGACCGCTAATACTAGGAGGGTTAGGTAGAGCCAGCCTAGCCATGGTAGAATACTGTGTCTGGTATGCTGTCGGGGTTCCCTGTTAGGTAGCCGCCCTGCCATGCTAGCCACCATACCTCCCTTATGCTCTTCACCTGATCCTGGGTTAGTGGGCCCTTGACCAGTAGCGGGGTTGTCCTCTGGTATAGGGTGTTGAACTCCTCGTCTGTGAGCTTGTAGAGCTGCTGCAATATCTGTTTAGTGGTGTCCTTGTCGTTGACCCATATGTCCACGGCCTCGTCGTGTGCTTTTAGGAAGGCTTTTAGGGCGTCTGGGTGCTTATCTATGAAGTCTGTCCTCGCCACCCACACTAGCATGACTGGATCGCCGCTCATGTTAGCCTTTGCCCACAGGTCTTGGTAGCTGACTAGAACCTTTAGGCCCCGTGTCAGGCCCTTGCTGACGAAGGGCTCCCAGATAACTACCGCGTCAACCTGGCCCTGCTGTAGTGCGTCGAGTATGTTACCAGGGGGTATGTTCACGACCGTGATCACGCCCTCCTGGGGCTCCTCACCTTCAACGACTGTAATGTTGTAGACAGCCTTCATATAGGCCTTGAAGATCTTATACGTCCCACTCGCGACTACTGCCCCTACAAGCCTCCCCTCGAGCATCTCGGGTGACGTTATGTTACTGTCACCCCTCACGAGGACTGCCTGGTTCTGGAGCATCTCAACAGCCACGATCTTGATGTCGCCTCCCTCCATGATCAGCTTACCGGCCATCTCCGCTGGTATAACGGCGAGATCTGTCTCATTGTTGGCGAGCGCCGCTATAATGTCGGGAGTCTTCTGGAGCCTCAACACTGAGAGGGTGTAGTTCGTACCGTTGAGGAGGTTCTTAGCCTCTATAATGTCGAGGGTGCTAATACCGCCCTGGAGTGTCGCAGCCCTAATCGTCACACCCGAAGACCCACCAGCACCCCCGGCCTGCTCATGCCCCTTGCCGGCGAAGAAAGCCAGGTACGCGAACCCTCCCAGTATAACCAGCACTATGACAGCAATCGCGGCCGCAGTCTTCGAGGCCATGACCCTACACCGGGAACCGTGGGAATATTGCACACGGATATATAGGTAGGTTACAATATGGGCAATTACACTGATAACGAGGTGCTATATAGCGGTGCCACCAGACCCGCTGAAGGACTTACGAGGATATATCTCCTGGCTCCGAGAGCAGGGTAAGCTCATAACTGTTGAGGAGGAGCTGAGCCCCGTCCTGGAGATACCGGCATTCCTCCGGAGGGTAATGTACCGTAGGGGGCCTGCAGTCCTCTTCGAGCACGTGAAGGGACACCCCGGCTGGAGGGTGGCCGGGAACCTCTACCCAGACTTGGACACGTTCTCATCCGCCCTGGGAGTTGAAAGACTCGAAGAGGTCGGTGAGAGGCTTGTAGCGTTGGCTGCCTCTCCACCACCAACGAGGCTCACTGAGAAGATCAAGAGCATTAGGGAAGCCGGGCGGATGGCGAAGTACCTGCCTAAAAGGGCCGGTAAAGCAGCCTTCACAAGGAACGTAGTAGAGGCGGATGGCGACCCGCTCGACAAACTCCCAGCGTTCAAGACTTGGCCTAAGGACGGGGGGAGGTACCTCACGTTCCCGCTAGTGGTGACCAGGGATCCGGTTGAGGGCGTCTACAACATTGGAGTTTACAGGGTGATGCTCCTAAACGGTAGAGAGGCCGTCATACACTGGCAGATCCATAAGAGGGGTGCTAAGGCGTACTTCGACTCAAGCGGTAGGATGCCCGTTGCGATAGCTATAGGGTCTGACCCTGCTACCATGTTCACGGGTGTAGCCCCCGTCCCACACCCCATGGATAAGTACCTGTTTGCGGGCATCGTTAGGGGTAGGGGCGTCGAGCTTTACGAGCTCCCAAGCGGGCTCCTGGTTCCAGCGAACGCTGAGGTGGTCATTGAGGGCTACGTTGAGAAGGGGAGGCTCCACAGTGAGGGCCCATTTGGAGACCACTGGGGCTACTATGACAGGCCGGTTGAGGAGTACCCGGTGTTCACAGTAGAGCGCCTCTACTATAGGGACGACCCCATATATTATGGGAGTGTCGTGGGCCTCCCGCCCCTCGAGGACGCTGTTATAGGGAAGGCTGTGGAGAGGATCTTCCTCCCAGTCCTGAGGCTCCTCCTCCCCGAGGTCGTCGAGGTCAACTTCCCCGAGTACGGGGTATTCCAGGGTATGATGATCGTGTCGATAAAGAAGAGGTACCCTGGTCAGGCTAAGAAGGTTATGATGGCCCTGTGGGGCCTGGGGCAGACTAGCCTGACTAAGATAATAGTTGTAGTAGACCACGACGTCGACCCGCACGACCTCAACCGAGTTATATGGGCAGTCTCAAGCAACGTATCACCCGGGAGGGACGTGGTCGTGCTAGACGACACCCACACAGACATGCTAGACCCGGCCTCTAAGGCCCCCGGCCTCGGAGGTAAGCTCGGAATAGACGCTACCAGAAAGCTACCAGAGGAGAACGGGGGTAAGGAGTGGCCCGAGCTGGTCGAGGAAGACCCCACGGTTCTAGAGAGGGTGAACTGCATACTAGAGAAGTACCTGTAAACCGGGGGGTTAACGCTTGGCCGCCTGGGATCCCGGGGCGCTAAAGAAGAGAGGTAAACTACACGCCCTCGCAAGGCTAGTAAGGATAGAGCACACCCTGTTCAGCCTCCCCTTCGCATACGCCGGTGCAATACTGACCGGGTACCCCATCACTCTCGAGGAGGCACTCCTCATATTCACCGCACTCCTCGGCCTCAGGACTGCGGCAATGGCCTACAACAACATAGCAGACCTCGAAATAGACAGGCTAAACCCTAGGAGCTCTCGAAGACCCCTCGTCACGGGAGAGGTGTCCTTGCGGGAGGCGTACCTACTCGTAGTGCTAGGATCCATAGTCTACTACATCAGCGCGGCACTACTCAATCGCTACGCACTACTATACAGCCCGCTCCTCTGGATCCTAGCCCTAACCTACCCCTATGCTAAGAGAATCCATAGCTACCCCCACTACCACCTAGGACTAGTCCTAGGCTTCACCGTTTTCGGGGGCGCAGTAGCGGTCGCCGGAAGACTGCCGGGTGCGACAAACCGAATGGTTCTGGAGAGCGTGCCATGGCTATACCTGGTAGCGGTCACTCTCTGGGTGGCGGGGTTTGACATCTTCTACAGTGTCATGGACTACGAATTTGACCGTAAGCACGGGCTGGGGAGTGTGCCTGCAAGGTTCGGTAAGAGGAGGGGTATCATTATAGGGCTACTAACGCATCTATGCGCCGCACTCCTCCTGCTCCTAGGGCCACTACTGTACAGTCCACCTGCAGGCGCTGCTACTTTAGCCTTCACTATCGCCGCTGTAGTCCTAATGCTCTACGGAGACTTCAAGAGCCTAAGGGACGAGTCCTACATTCCAAGGGCGTTTAACCAGAACCTCCTTGTAGGTGTCCTCATATCAACGGGTTTTATAATTGACTATCTCGCACTAGCGAGGTAATTATCTAGTAGTTTTGGTAGCTTATTTATAACTAGAGTATTATACTCTCAGGGTTATAGTAATGGAGACCATATGTGATACTGACGGAGGGATATCCCTAGGACGGCAGGGGCGAGGGTTAACATGGTGCTCCCCATTTTCAATGTCATCGCGAATCTCTATGCTTGAAGCCCATATAGAAAAGGCGGGGAGAGATAGGATCGAGATAATATGCCATTGGATGTCCCCCTGAGGGCGTGGTTGGGCTTGTCCTCTCCCTCACCGTAGCCTCTTGAGCAGTATTACGACTGACAGGATAACGATTACTGCCATGACTGCAATCATGAGGTTCCTGTTCGAGAGCATCCCGCCCTTCTCCCCGGATTCTTGCTGCTGAGATCCAGGGGTGCCTCCTCCACTTTCTCCGCCTTTGAGGGTTGCCTCTGTCTTGAAGTCTAGCCATCCACCTGCTCCTGTCCCGTTGAGCCTCATGTTTATTGACCGGAGGATCCCATCCTTATAGGAGCAGCTGTATGAGACTGTTAGCTTGCCAGTGGTGGAGGTCACTGTGAAGCTCCCTGTGTTTTGTGTTGAGCCTGCGCCGGGTCTGAGTATGGGGCATTTCTCGTCGAATAGAGGGTTGAGGTCGCTGTCATATGGTGCTATGGCGTTCTGGCCTGAGATCCTCCATTGTGTTATGAGAGAGAAGAGGTCAGAGATATTATGGCCCGCCGCGTAGTAGACTATGGTCTCAGGAGGTAGCGTTATGTTGAGGGGTCTCACAGTGACCTCATCACCCTCGACTACGACCTGGAATATTACTCTTCCTTCACCGCTCATACTATTGTTTCTCGACTTCAGAGTATAAGTCACCGTATACTCCAGCTTGCTACCGTTCTCCAGGCCTAGTGTTGCTAGAGGGTTCTCTTTGGTTGTGGTTGTTGTGAGCGTGTTGGACTGGGTTGTTGAGCTTGTTTCTGCAGGTGTTGTAGTCCCTGTCCGTGTGGATGTAGTGTTAGACTCGTTGCTGGGAGGGGATGTGGTGTTGGAGGGCGGAGGCGAGGGTTGTTCCTCGTAGAAGGTGTTACAGGGTACTGGGGGGTTCGACTCTAACATGGGGTAGTCCATCCACACGATACGGTGAACCTCGCCCTGACTAGTGTTTATGAACATGCTGATCCCTACTCTCCCATATTTGAGATGCTCCCATACCGTCTCATTCAGCGTTATCTCATTAGAGTATGTGAGCTCCCCTCCGGGTTGGCTTACATTATCGAGAATGGTCATGTCCGGGCTGATCACCTGTAATGTTATGCCGGTTGCATTGGACGAGTTAATCCATGCCCAGATCCTGAGCCGGTCGCCGGTGAAATGGACGCTTGCAGCGGTATCAGCAGGAACATGTGGCCCAGAGACATCTTCGGGTTCGCCTCCAAAAGCCTTCTGATATGCTTCCTCCTCGAGTTGCTGTGGGACGGGGAAAGCTCTTAGAGTAGCATAGACCCTCGTTAGCGAGTTTATATTGGTGAATATAATGTATCCCGGTGGTCCGGATGTGCTGAGGGCCGTCACATGATAGTATCGGCCTACCTGGTTCTCGACGTAGAGCTGTTTACCCTCGGCCCAGAAGCCTGTCCCATTATATTGGGTATCACTGAAGTAAACCATATCTACATCATCGCGGAGGGCTGCGACGGTCTGATATGTGAGTGCTTCTGGGCCTACGACTATGAACTTGTATATCCAGGCGGAGACTTTTCCTCCATAGTATTCGCCCCATTTTGTGAGATTGTATATTGGCATAACGTCTGAGCCATACTGGCCGGAATAGTTCCCCCTTATATACTCGTATAGCACGCTGATCCTGCCTGGATATAGGATGTTGCCTTCTTCGTCATTGATCGTCACTTCATCGTCCTCCGCCTTAGCCGCGCCACACCTGCCCTGATTGTCGATCGCGAACACATACACGTCCCCATTATCGTCAATACTGTAGAGAGAGTGCTCTGTTATGAGGATATCAACGTCACTAGAGTACCAGCTGACCGGGATGACTTCTGTCATATAGGTGTCGTTATACCCATCGCCGAAGTGGATTAAGGCGGCTACTATGGGTCTATTGCTGTGGAGTCGTAGCACATGTCCCCCACTATGTGGTAGCATCAGGTATTGACCCTTGTTGATGTTGTAGACGTCTGTCGAGTTCACGATCACAGTTACGTTCCAAGGCCCTGCAGGGGATATGTAGAGGTGTCCTGGTAGCGGTGGGACATAGAAGTCCAGTCCAGGCGGTGGCATGGCGTATGCTGCGACCTCGTCACCGCCAAGCCCGGTCTTCACGAAGTAGCTAACAAACACGGGAGTGTCTGATAGGATCCATAGTGGGCCATAGCCTGGGCTCAGCTCTATGTCGGGCACGTTACCATAGTCGTCATATCCTATCTTGACGACGTGGAAGTCCGTCTCATTAGTCCGATAATAGGGTTCGCCCGGGTCGAACTGGCCGTTATGGTTCACGTCTACAACTACCATACCAGGGCCGAAGAATTGGACGTAAGCCTCAGCATAGCCGTAATCACTACCAAGATCCCTGGGGGTCTCCTGGAGGAAGAAGGGGAGAACGGTTAGATACCACTGCACATCCTCCGCAACTGGCCCAGAGAATACTGTCACAGGCCCTCCTATATGCCGGTGCCTCTGCCCTACTAGGAGACCTGTTCCTGGGAGGAGATTGAGGGCTATCGCTACTATAGCTAATGAGGCGAGTATTTGTTTTAACGCCAAGACCTATACACCCCAAAGTATGATATGCTTATCCACACTTTTCCTAGTATAAGTTGATGTTCTACTTAAACATTATTCACTTATATATGGTCATGTTTTAGGCCTAGATATAATCAAGGATCTTTCAGTCTACTATTCGGCCGTCAACGATCTTGATCACCCTCTGGGCCTTCGACGCGAGTTCTGGGTCGTGTGTTGTGTAGAGGACTGTCTTCCCCATCCTATTTGCCTCGACGAGAAGATCTATAACTCTCCTTTTGTTCTCTGTGTCGAGGTTGGCTGTCGGCTCATCGGCAAGTATTAGGGGTGGATCCGCAGCTAAAGCCCTGGCTATTGCTACCCTCTGCTGCTCTCCCCCGCTGAGCTGCGAGGGGAACTTGTCTGCCTTGTCCCGCATCCCGACGAGATCGAGGAGTTCTAGTGCTCTCCTCCTCCTCTCAGGCTTAGGTGGATGGCCTGCTAGGATCATGGGGAGCATCACGTTCTCAAGCGCTGTAAGTGATGGTATGAGGTGGAAGAATTGGAAGACTATCCCTACATTACGCCTCCTCCACCTCGCTCTCTCACCCTCGCCCATCCTCGTTATATCGTGCCCGTTAACTACGACCCTCCCCCTAGTGGGTGTCTCTATCCCCCCGGCGAGGTAGATGAATGTCGTCTTTCCACTCCCACTAGGGCCTAGGAGGGCGATGAGCTCCCCCGGCCTCACCTCAACACTAACCCCTCTCAGGGCCGGGTACTCCACTCTCCCCTGCCTGTATACCTTCCATACGTCCTCAAACACTATCGACCCAGTCAACACCTTCACCCCCGCCTATTCGGCCCTGAGCAGGGAGCCGGTGGACTGCCTCCTAAGGTATATGGCTGAGAGGGCTAGTCCTAGAATGAAGGCGCCCAGGACAACCCACCCCGTTTTTATAACATCCACTACATTGGGGATGGGTGAGAGGTAGCCTACTGCTGGCTCCATTAGGGTGAGCATTGATTTCGATATTATGTAGCCTAGGAGGAGGGCTAGTGGTGCTGATACGAGGGATAAGATGGGGATTTGCCCCGAGATAAGTAGGGCTTTCTGTGCTGTGGTGAAACCTACGGCCCTCAAAACTCCGAGCTCCCTTAGCCTGCCCGCTAAGTCTATGGCCAGGAGTACTCCTATACCTATGAAGCCTGCTAGGGTGTTAGCGGTGTTGACAATGAGCATCACCATGTTCATAAAGCTGACCATTTGATGCTGCCCCTCTATGAGGTCTTCCTTAGTGCTCAAAACTATGGAGGGAATACCGCTCTCTATAAGAGCGTACTTCACCTGTAGGGCCGTATATGCTGGGTCTCCGGTGGAAGCGATGTGGAGGGTTATCCAGTCCTCCTTGACCACGCCGAGATAGTCCTCTGGGGAGAGGAAGATGACCCGGCCGTTATTCCTGTGATCGGCTACCACACCTACTACCTTGAGCTCCCTAGCTCTACCACCTAGTTCGAGCGTTACCGGGTCTCCTACATGTAAGCCGTAATCTTTAGACAGGGTCTCACTCACGACAACCTCCCCCTTACTGGGCCACCTACCTTCTACTAGCCTCGGCGTTAGCCGCCACTCTCCGAGACAGGTCATTGCTAGGAGCCTATCACCGTTCAGCCTTGCGATCCCATCGTTCATCAGCCATGCCTCAGCACCCTTCACTCCCGTGACGTTGAGGGCAAGATCCACGACCTTACTTGCCATGCTGGGTGGGGCTGCTGTCTGGATTACGGCGTCGTAGTTGTACCACTTGATCTCGTCTTCTATTATCCCTACCCCCCTCAAGCTCATCGGTATACTAGCTACCGCTCCCCAGCTTAGGGCTATGAGGACGGTTAAGGTGAGGGCTAGCCAAGGCCTTGAGATAATCCTCCTTATAGTGAAGGCTAGGAGGGGTCTACCGCTGAATAACCTACCCGCAGTTCTGCCCGTGAGGCCCGTGAACCTTAACGCCCTCCCGGTGGGTACCCTGTAGAAGAGGGCTGGGGGTATGATTGATACTAGGGCCACGATTAGGAGTGCTATGCCCAGTATCTCGAGCACGCTCCAGATGTCGGGGTGGAAGGGGAACTTCTCCACCAGGATCCTAATCTGAACACCAGCGTGAGGGCCCAATCCGCCCAGTATTACTAGCTTCTCCGATAATGGGATGGCTAGGAGGACTCCCAGAACGGCACCTATTAGGCCGCGGACTAGATTATATCCCCCGAATAAGGCTATCACCGCAGCCCTGCTGAGGCCTACTGCCTTCAGCACGCCAACCTGTCTTACCTCCCTCTCTAAAAGAGACGCCTCCGCACCCAGTACTATGAGAGATGTTGAGATGAGGGCCAGGGATACGAACATTGTGAAGCTCTCCGCTACCGCCTCCATCGGGCGTCTAGCGGGATTATCCTCTTCAGTGATCACGGTTACCCTATTAACACTGCCCCCGCCCTCCTCTATGACGTCCTTAACCTGTTCTGCGAGCTTGCTCACATTAACGTTCTCGGCAGATACTATGGAGACCGCCGAGATCTTAACGCCCTCAGCTGCCTCCTCCATCTCCTTAGGGACAAACAACACGATATCGGCTGAAACCACTCGTGCGACGCCCAGTGCTCGCCCCTCCACAGTAACGTCTCCGAGGCCGGGGACAGTGATCCTATCCCCGACGTTGACGAGCGCCTTCCCGGTTGTGGTGAAAACCAGTACTCGCCCGTCTCCCTCCTTGATATAGGAGAAGGGGTATGAGTCTGAGGGGTTGTAGACGAGGGCGACTGAGACGGGCTCACCATTATACTCTCCGGTGGTGAGTGTAATCTTCAACAGCTTAACCCTCTGAACACCCTCTAACCCATCAATCTCCGTTAATACAGGCCCCGGAAAGGATCCGTCTACTATTATGTTCCCGACTTCATACGTCCACGCCTTGTTTGAGAGGAAGAGGGCGTAGCTGGATGCGAGTTTAACACTGGCAAGCCCCATCACAGCTACCATGACTATTACTACTATGGCCGCTGTCTCCAGCCTCCTTTGCAGGAGTGTCCTGAGCATTGCCCGATAGAGTACCATACCGTAGGCTCCCCCGGGGCCTACCCCCTTTAAGGTCTAGGCCCTGCGTATACGGGTTAACCCTATCTGTTTAAACAACTAAAGTCTTAGACTGTTAACTCAATTAGGTTGTAAGATTGGGGTGCGGTCTCCTTTGGAAAGGGGGGAGGGCTGCTGGGTTGAAGACCTCCTAAGGGAGATCCTCCGCTGCACTGTGCTTGAAGGTGTAGAGGTTCAGGCCGGCTCTCACAGTATTGGTGAGCCTGTCCTCCCGGTCGAGAACCTAACTAGGTGCGGTCACAGGTACTATTATAGTTTGAAGAGGCCGGAGGATGTAGCGGATTACTATGTCGGGAGCGACGACCTGTTCCTCCTCTCCCTATACAGGAAGGGGTTCCTCGAGATCCTCAAGAGGGCCTCAAAAGGCGGTAGACTCCTCCGTGGTGAGGAGATCGAGGTCGAGTCACCCTATAGCGTTGTCGTCAGTACGGGGCCTATGGCTGGGTGGAAGGCTAGGATTGTCGGTGTTGTTGACGCGTACTTCCCTAAGAGTGGGCGACTGCTGCTCGCGAGAAAGCTCCCCACAGCTATAAAGCCCCCACGTGGAGGAGAGGGGATAAACCTTCCTAGAAGACCCCCGGAGCACCATATAGACCTAGCCCTCCTATACCAGTGGCTGCTGATCTCTAATGGGAGGAGGGTTGATGAGGTTCACATACTCTATTATGACAGGGACGGGGTTCCGGTTCGTGAGTACGTTGTGAGGAGCGCGCTCAACAGGAACATGGAGAAACTGGAGGGCTTCGAGGATTTCGTTAGAAGCAGGCTGATCACAGTACTGAGAGGGGAGGGCCCGATGTACGGGTGGGACTGCAACTACTGCCCCTTCCAGGACAAATGCCCGTACCGTGTCATACCAAAAAACTCAGAAGAGACGGGGGAGGCCAGAAAGGGTGTAAGGCTGGACACAGAATACTATGAGGTGGAAGTATGGGACGACCCAAGAATGCCTCTTGCCAGCCTCATACTCCGAAACCTCGTGGAGTTAGACCTTGAAAGAACGCTCCGTAGAGAGCCAGCCGGGAGAACTCCTACAACAATATGGGTTACAAGCCTAGCATACTGCCCATTAAAGGCCTGGTTCTCTATACAAAACCCTTTTGCAGGTACGGGGACAAGCCTCTCGAGGCACATTATTCGGGGGAAGCTTATAAACTACGCCTACGACTACCTCCTCGAGAAGCTCCGAGACAGGGAGTGCTACTCACTCCTAAAGGAGTCCTGGCGCCTCCCCTTTAAAATACTCGGGGTAAACCTTGAGGAATACGTTGAGAAAGTATTCATCGTGGACGGACACCCCTATAAGGTAACAGGGAAAATCGACGCCCACCTAACACTCGAGGACAGAGAAGTCATCATAGAGCTAAAAGCGCCAGCCAAAGCCGGAAAGGAGAGAAAATGGTACGAGCTCCAACTCGCGGCATACCTAGAAATATACCGCGACAAAGCCCCCAGGAGGAGAATAGAGGGTCTACTTCTCGAGATAACTGTTGAGGAGGGAGAAGAAACGTCCCATGGCCGCCTCGCATTCCACTGCACACCCTACACCCTAGAGGAGCTGACCAATAAGATCCTCGAGGACAATAGACAAGTAAAAGAGAGCGTAATAGAGCACTTCCTAAATGAGATCCATAGCATCGCGAGGGGGATACCCGTAGAAACACGGGAAGATAAAAATGAACAGACCGTTAGAATACCGCCAGTCCCCCGCTACTCCTGGGAGTGTAATTTCTGCCCCTTCCGGGGGATATGCCCGTATGCTGCGTCCAAGAGATAATAGAGGCTACCTGAAGCCTGCCTATTATAACGTTGAACACGTACGGAATAGAGCCGTGAGACGTCTATTAACCCAACACTACATCATGACAGCAGCATAGACGTACAATCGGCTATCTATTAGATTTCTTCATGATATACTTAAACTTGACTAAAACTCTGATACTTTATATTTATATTATGTTTTATATAAATTATGATCCTAGATAAATGTATGTAAGTTACTGAAAAGTGTTGACAGGTATGCAGGTGGTAAGCGGGCATCATAGTTGGGGTGGCCAGTATTAAGCTAATATCGGCTAAGAGGACTTGTAGAGAGGCCGTTACTAGGGCTGTATGAAGAAACCTTTAGTCTTCCAGGGAAAACTATGTGTACTAGAAGGTCGTTAGTGAGGCAATAACTTACAGCCCACTTCCTCTCTGCCGGCAAATATGTCCCCGGGACATATGGTATAGTTGTGACGACCTTGATCAAGGAGGACAACCTAGTTTAATACATACAGATACGGGGGTGTTCCTTCTAACTGATCCTGACATGGTAGTCTTGTAATGGGGCTAGCGTTAACTACCCGATATCTTATGCAGGGATTGGAGGTGGCCTTACAGAGACCGGCATTAGGACATGGATAAATTGATAGTTAAATATAAAATAATCTGATAGAAACTCTTAATATTAAGAGAAACCTGTGGGGCACGCTGAAGGGCCACAGGGTGGCGGGGGATTATTAGGGTATTCTACTTTTATTATTATCAAATTATAGAATTCCTCGCCGTTAAACACGTACCTGGCTGTAGTATTATAATAATCAACAGTAACTAAGATATCACGTGAGAGCGTGCTCTCTTGGTCAAATGTAAACTCGATCTTAGCGATCTCGGCTTGAACGTTAACCTGTATGATCTCTATACTCGTCAGGAAGGAGTATAAGTTACTCAGTAAGAACCCGATACCACCACTCAGCTCACCCAATGTCAGCTCGGCTAGAGGGCCCATAATTGGGGGTAGGTCTAGCAGTGGGCTGTAGCTGACGTTTATTCCCATTTCGCTGGAGGCGGTTTTGAACTGCACTAGTACGTCGTTATCACCTGGTGGGGTCTCCTTGTCCTCAAGCCACGAGTAACTTACCTTATGCATCGATCTCTCTAAAAACCCTGAGAGTGGGTCGCTGAGATCCGGCTCATACTTTGCTACTATGTCGTCCCCTGAGTAGTCTACCGAATATAAGGGTGTGATTACTGCTACAGGGGTTAGGAAGTAATACTCGCTGCCACCACATGAAACATTGTCCGTTAGCCACCTAACCAGTATGACGTCTTGCCCATAAGTGATTAGAGCGTTAGTAATGTATATCGTCCCCACCCTCCTATCCTCATTATTTATATCAGCGCTCATTACTAGATTAGTCCAATTAATGCTAACGTCATTGCCGCCGGTAACAAGAACACCAGCCATTGTGAGCCCGCTCCTGGCTCCAGTAAGGTCAAATATGTCTAACTCCGTCTCAACGTGTAGGATCTGAGCGTCCTGGTCGTCGACGTTGTCCACGTACATGTACCTGAATAGGGGGAGGTCTAGTATCTTCCAACTGCCGGATGAGTCTTTAGTATTCTTCCAGTGGTCAGACCCGACAAACTCTTCCAGGGTCACTATACCTATAGTTCCAGAAGTGAGCGGTGAGCCGCCAGGCATGTGGTACACGATATACTCCATTAGTGTTTCAATAGCATCATTTATATCGCTATATTTACTCTTATCAACATAATAAGATGAAGCGAAGAAGTCTTTAACGAGCCTCCTATAATCATCCTCAGCACTATCATCATAATCTACTTGCACATACCTCTCATACCACCAGCCAGGAACCTCCTGTGTAAGCTCAGCATATTTCGTGTGATCGATCTCCTGGAATATGCCTGTCCCATTATATGGGTACTCAGCATCCCACGAGCAGTCCGCTTCCATCAACCCAATCCCCCTGATACTTCTAAGCTTCTCTGCTAATAATTTATTCTGATATTTTATATTAACTTTATTTATAAAACCATATTTCTCTAAAATTTTAATATCATCTTTGCCAATTCTTATATCGCGTTTCTCCAAGAGCTTAAACGGATCAAGGAGAGTCTGCTGCCTAGCACTCTTTATTATTTCAAAATAATTTTTATTTTTACTGTTTTCAGCTATATCTATAATATTTATTGTTAATGTAGAGATAAAGATATTATATGATAAACCAGTATTGTAATCAATAATATTAATATTTATAGTAGGGCTCTTATCCCTTAAAATAACAGACTTTTCCGCTAATCTATTTAATTTATTCTGATATTTGTTAATATTTTTGAATTCTATTATTAAATCACCTGTTTTTTTATCTTTTAACACTTTATCTGCAGTTGCCACGGTTACACCTGGAACATAGAGCGTTACAAAGCTCACGACATAGCCGCTCTTTAAGCCTAAGCTCTTTAGCGACTCTCCGGAGATTGATATCCTAATTGAGTCAGATTGTGCTGAAGTATTCATTATACTGAAAGAATAGATCATAAACATAATTATAAGCATTATTGACACTATCTTTGTCTTATTAATTACTTTATAATTTGATGACATTTCAGTCACACCCTCACACTTAGGTTATTACACTGTCGAATAATATATAAT
>WAOT01000050.1 GCA_015521115.1 Desulfurococcales archaeon | reverse complement strand
CAGATGTGTATAAGAGACAGCTCCTGGAGCCCTCCACGGGTGGGGGTGGGGGATGGTTTATTGTCGTGCCGGAGAGCGATGTGAGCGTCGGCGTGTCCAAGTATTTTCCGTTCGAGGTCAGGATCATCCCCATCATGCTCCCCCCGGGCTATAATTGTTGGAATGCGACGATAGACTGGGGAGACGGGAACACCTCCGAGGTGTGGCCACACCTGCAGCCCTACCCCTGCGGCGGCGCCATGGAGGCCCTGGTAGCGAGCCACACCTACACCTCTGACGGGGTAAAGACTGTAACGGTACACATATACGCCCTCCAGATGGAGTTCGGCGGCACAGAGGGGGACTCCGACGTCATAATATCGCAGATGGAAGTCTACAACACGACCATACCGATAAACGTTACAAGCCCGTGGAGGGAGTACGCGGGCATTGTGAGGCAGACCCTGGGGAGCGTCCAGGGCAACGGGACATGGGAGGGGCTGGCGGCGTGGGCGATCAGGACAGCGGCGAACGCCTCCGCCACGTTCTTCGAGAAGGTGACAGACTGGATGGCCCGTAAGCTTGCGAGCCGGTTCAACCCGGGATACGCCATGTACTACCTGGTGGCGATGCCCGAGACCGGCCGCTTCCCCGGGTTCCGCATGGTCTATGACGAGCTCGTCCAGTGGGGCTGGCTCGCCCTCGTGATCCTCGCCTACATAGGCCTACTCTGGAGGGGCCTCTTCAGGGCGGAGGAGGGCTCCTCCGCATTAATGGAGTGGCTGAAGCTAGTCCTCCTAGCAGGGGCAGGAATATACCTCGCGCTCCCCTTGTATGACGCCGCCGCCCGGGCCTGGAACATTGTGACCCTCAGCGTGGCCCGCCTCGGCGAGCTCGGGAGCCTATACATGATGCTCGCCGCCGGGGTCTTCGTCCTCTCAGCAATGGGCATAGTGGCCCCCAGCACTGGGGCACTGGCGGCTATGCTAGTAGCACTGGCGGCGGGGGTCATACTCCTCGGCCTCCTAAAATGGCTCCTCGCCGCAACCCTCGTGGCGATGCTCCCCATAGCGATACCCCTATACGTCGCCGGGGGCCCCCTAGCGGGGGCCGCGAGGAAGGTCATAAGCATGCTAGTAGGCCTCTTCATCTTCAGCCTAGCAGCCGCCGTGATGAGCGCCCTGACGGTGAGCTTCAGCCTCACCCTAACCCAGACCCCCGAGGGCAAAAGCCTAGTCTTCGCCGCCGCGCTCCCCATAGTAAACGCCGTAGCAGGCTACATCCTAACACAGACAGCAGCCCCCGGAGCACTACCAGGCCCCCTAATACTGAGGCGAACCACACCACTACCAGCCCCCCTCCCGGCACCCACACCACTACCACGACCCCCAACACCGGCACCAACAACAGCCCTCGCACCGGGAGCAGCAACACTAGGAGCAGCAGCGAGCGGCACCGTGGTGGGGACAGCCCCCACGCCCGCGCCAGCACACTTAGGCCCAGTAGGGGGTGCAACCGGGGGGTTGCACCCGGCGGCGGTGGGATACATACACACAGGCCCACCCATGATAGGGCCCGAGAGAAGGCCCACAGAAGAGAAGCCAACGACCCTAAGGCAGGCAGCAGTGGAAAAGGCGAAAGCACTCGGCAAGACAACAATCCACACAATAGCAAGAAACATACAAGAATTCGACAAAACCCTCTCAAAACACCTAGGCATAACAATAACCAAGCCAGCCAGAGAAAGAGCACTACCCGCACTCAAGTATAGCTACAAAGCCGTGAAATGGGCCGCACCACGTATAACGAAGTATGGTTCTATAATGGTGAGGGCGGCCAGAGACAGGCTAGCGGCTCGGCTCCGCTATTCTAGGAGCTCCGGAAGCCAGTACTCCTCACTCGAGGAGTCCTAGCTTTTTGAGGAGGGCTAGCTGGGCGTAGAACGAGGCTATCATCCCCTCCATCCAATATTTAGTGTCCTCGTCCAGTAGGCTGGGATCTGTCTCGAAGGCCCTCCTTATCTCGTCGTGCTTTGGCAGGTGTTCTATGAACCCTGTAAGGGTCTTCTCGACGAGATCCCTCGCGGTCATCTCCCCGGTGGCGTCGCGGAGGAGGGCGAAGGTAAGAGCGTCCGCAAGATACACCCTGCCGTCCCCGTTCCAAATTATGGCCTCATAGGGCCACCTCCTGCCCGGCAGCCTGACAGGATCAACCATAAGGGCCCCCCGCTGCTTACGGGCCCGCCTAGGCCTCCACGTATCCTTACTGAGGAGAGCCCAGCCCAGCTCCTCCTCGCTCAAGAGATCAACAACCTCGCCACTCTCAAACCCCAACTGAGGCAGGGGCTGGGCGATGGCGAGCTCCCTCGGGTCGGGGATGTAGCCGTCATCCGTGAACTCTCCGAGGGGCCCCGTTATCGGCTGGGGTGTCGACACTGTAACCGGGGGGTTGCCCTGTTGGGGGTGCAACCGGGGGGTTGCACCCTTCCCTCTACCACGCCTCCTCCGTAGCCAGCCGAGCACCATCTCCTCCCGCCCTCCACATAACTATTCTACCTGCTGGGGGACGCTGCAGGCTTAGCCCCTAGCTCTCTCGCTAGCTGCTCCCTTACCTTCTCGATTATGTCATCGAGCGTTATTGGCTCCCCCGGGTCGAGGCCTAGTTGTTCTATTTGAGTTCGGGCTGCTGAGATGAGCACTTTCTCCTCACCGCTCTCGGGGCTGAGGCCTAGGGCTTCTAGCTCCCTCCTTACCCTTTCGGGGAGATCTTTCCACGCGTTAGGGGGCATCTGGCTCCAGTCTATGAGGTGGTGCCAGGGGCTCGCAGCTAGGATTAGCGTTAAAGGTAGGAGCTGTCCCTCCCCGGCCCCCGCCTTCTCGAGGAGCTCTGGGAGTATGCTCCTGGGTATGTTGAGGGTGTACTGGTAGTATGTGTGGCCCTTGCTCCTAACCCTCCTCGGCCTAGCACTAAGGGTGAGGAGCAGGTAGCTCCTACCGGCTATCCTAACCCTAGCCCTCTCACCAGGCATCCCTAATTCCTCTCCCAAGAGATCACACACAAGTGTGTGTATAAAAATTCCTACGCTAGACCAGGGTGTCAACCGGGGTTTAAGCTAAACGTCATTGTTATATAAGGTAACAGGTATAGCGAAACCACGGTGTAAAGGGTGGCAAGAGTCCCCGAAAGCCTACTCCACGCGGCACTCTGCGTTGTCGCAGTAGAGCTCAACTATTCACTAGCGAAGAACGTGAGGCGGGAGAGGCTTATCCGAGTTCTCCGCAACAAGCTCCCCGGCCATGAGAGCCTCGCCCGGGAGATCCTAGAGGAGCTCGTAAGGCAAGGCTACCTAACAATGCATGGAGGGAGGAAGGCGTATATGCTAACAAACCGTGGAAGGAGCCAAGCACTAAAAACATGTAAAGGAGGAAGCACTAAGCTGAGGTAGCTGTAAGGGATAGCGTAATACTTGGAAATAGTATGCTCCTCTAAAATAAAGTATGTGTGAACTATTTCGGCTGAGTTGTCTTATAGATCCAGATTGATTGATCTTAACACTTTGTCGCTCCCCTCTCATTCTCCGTCTCCTTATTTTATAATTATTAGAGGGAGGTGGGTTGGAAAGTGTCAAGTGGGGGCTTGACAGGGTTTCTCAGCTGGCTTCGCCTAAGAGCCCCAGTTTCAATAAGAGATTATGCTAGGTATTATGAGAGGTATCGAGTAGAACTTGAAACTCTCAAGATCTCCAGGCTCCCATGCAACAGTTGGGTTCTAAAGCTCGCCGGGTCATATATCGAGTTCCTCCTCTACAATGGTAGCGTGGATTTAGAGACCTACGCCCGGCTACGCATGGAGCTACGCCTACGGAAGAGGGCATGTGAGCCACCCAATCGTGGCGTTGGAATTGGGAGATGCGATGGCAGAGTTGAGGTTCCTGAGCACCTTTACTGGTTCGCTCGTGGGCTGTTAGAGTCGGGGACTAGGCTTAAGCATCTCTGGCTCATTAGGGAAAGTAGGCCGGATCGTTTTGGGAGCGTACTAGTATGGGATGTGAATAGGAGCATAGGTAGGAAAAGGGTTAACGTTGTTATTCTTCACGAAGACACTGGAGCAAGACTCGCGTGGCTTGTCGACAGGCTGAGTTATGAGAGGGTTAAGGATAGAGGGCGTAGGGTTGGGTTCTCGTGTATGAGGAAATATCATTATAATCTATGTCTAGCGGCCTCAAGGAGGGATCGGGCAATATGCGATTTCATTCAGGGTAGAAACAAGCCGGTCAGCATTCTCCACTACGAGGAGTACAAAGCTAGTACTGCTAGCCTTGCGGAGAAAATATGGCCGGGAAGCTGGGCCATGCTAAGGGGAGCATCCCTGCAGGAGGCGATCCGCCTAGTCAGGGAGCTCGTAGATGATGCGGGCTCGGGCCGGGTCGAGGCGAACGATCAGAGTGTCTCCAGGACGGAGACCCAGGGCCCGAGCGAACTCTACAGGGATGTCTACGCGGAGATACTCTCCATACTTTCTCTGTACTCGGATCGTCTTCACTAGAGCCCTTTCAAGGATGTGTAAGGGATCCCGCCTAGCCATTCCCCATAACCCCAGTATTGTACCTAATTGGAGCCAATATAAAACCCACTTGACCCCATAATAGCCCCCAACCCTGTCCCCAATCCCATTCTCTGCACTCACCCCGGCCTGCTAAGCCGGTGGGGGAGACCCCGCGCGGGTTCAAATCCCGCCCGCGGCGCCATTAATCCTCCCCTACTAATATGCTAATAGGGGAAATAATTTCGGGGGCTGGAGACCCAATTATGTTGCTTTAAACCGGTGTTTAAGCCGTCGAGTATATGGCTGCTAATGTTCCCTGTGCATGTGGGGTGACCGCTAAGCCCGCGCCTGTTATTGCCCATGGGATCGTTTCTTGGATGAACTCTTCTATCTTGTTGACATACTCTGTGGTGCCGAGTTTTTCAACGCTCTCCACATGCCCTGCACCTTGTACTATGATTGCTTTTCCGTGGACGCTCTTCGCTGCTATCTCCTTAGCCTCTTCCGGTGTTAGAAGTGGATCCTTGTCGCCGACTATGACGAGGAGAGGCTTGTTTATTTTGTCAAGTTTAATTGGGCCGTAGTCCAGGCTCATACCTGTGAGCAGGCCGCCCCACATACCTATCAGCCTGCTGTACCAGGTGGGGATCCCCATCTTGCTCTTCAACCACCTAGGTATGACGGTGTTTAGGAGGGGGTAGGGTGCGTCAGCTATTATCACCTTAACAGAGGAGACGTTGTTGCCGGCCATTATGGCGACCACAGCCCCCATACTATAGCCTAGAAGGGCGATGGGCCTCCCAGGATGGTGTGATTCGACATACTTGATCACGGCTGGGGCATCGTACTTCGCCTCTAGGGGGCCAATAGTCGTTTCACTCCCGCCGCTCTCTCCATGGGCGCGGAAGTCGAAGAGGACTACCCTGTATCCCCTCTTGAATAGTTCAAGGGAGGCGGCTACCACGTAGTCAGACTTCATGCAGCTGGTGTAGCCGTGCATGACTATGAATATGAGGGGCTTCTCGGCACCCTTATGACCGATATCGTAACCCTTCAGCTCTACGCCATCGTCAGTTTTGACCGTGAACTCCTTAATATCAGCATCCTTAAACCCAAGCTCTTCCCAGGACTTCTCCACTTTACATCTAGACGGATGCAAGCTGGCATACGCTATCCCAGCGGGCAATACTATGAATATGATCACAAGTAGTATCAATAGTGTTACGGCTAAAATCTTCCTCTTCCGAGAGGCCACCCTGCTACACCCCACAGAGTGCAAATATAACCTGAAAGGCGGGCCTGGTATTTACATTAGTCCCTTGACCATACTATTAGGGTTTTTTGACGGTTCGTGCACTGCTAAAAATCCTATCATGTCAGGGCTTCAAACTCTCCCAAGAAGTGAAATGATTTCTAAAACGAAACCAGTATACTTATATTGCACCAGGGACAGCACTATAGAGATGACACATGAGGTGAACCCTATGGAGAACTATCGCGGCTTCGAGGATCTTCTCGGACAGGAACTAACTAATAAGGAGGCAAAGAATAGAATAGTAGAACTACTACTCCAAGCATACGCGGACGAGTGGATAGCTGGATACTACTACATGTTGACAGCCGAACTACTACAAGGCCCTCTAAGCGAGGTTCTAGGAGAGGAGTTCCGAAGGGAAGCCTCCGAGGAGATAACGGTGCATGCAAGGCGTATAGCTGAGAGACTGCAAGAGCTGGGAGCAGAACCGCCCAGGGACTTCCGAGAGATCTGGAACCTGAGCGGGTGTAAGTATCCGCAGCTCCCCACTGACCCCTATGACGTAGATGGATTCATAATAGCAGCAGTGAGGGCAGAGATGTGTGCTATAGAGGCGTACAAGAAGCTCTACATGGTCTCTAGGGATGCTGACCCAGTTACCGAGGAGCTCGTCGAAGACCTCCTAAGAGACGAGGTCGCCCACAAGACTAAAATGCTCAACCTCCTCTCAGCCGAAGGCGTTCAAAGATTAAAGAAGAGTCTGGAGGAAGAATAGTTAAAGAGGAAGACATACTCCTCCTCACGCGTCCCAACACATTTTTATACAGACCACCTATATATCTACCTCTAACCCAAGAGGGGTTCGGGCGTGGAGCAGCAGGCAGGTATTAGGGAGTTCCTCGATATGCTTAAACGGCTAAGTGACGCCTTCGGGGTCAGCGGCTTCGAAGACCATATAAGGGAAATAGTCCTTGACTTCTTGGAGCCTGTAGCTGACGAGCTATGGGTAGACTCTATGGGCAACGTTTACGCTGTAAGGAAAGGTGGTCGTGGAGAGCCTAAGATTATGCTGGACGCACACATGGATGAAATAGGCCTAATGGTGAGGCACATAGAGAAGAATGGGTTCATAAGGTTCCTACCCGTCGGTGGCTGGGTGGACTATGTACTTCCAGGCCAAAGGGTGAGGATCCTAGCCGATGATGGTTCCCTAGTGAGAGGCGTTGTTGGCGTCCTACCACCACACATCCTCCAGGGCGAGGAGAGGAGGAAGTCCCCCTCAATAGAAGAGATGTGGATAGACATAGGCGCATCCTCCCGCGAGGAGGTCGAGAATCTCGGGATACGTATAGGCTCACCAATCGATATCGACAGGGAGCTCATAGTACTCCAGGGCGGCAAGGTAACCGGTAAGAGCCTTGACGACAGGGCAGGTGTTGCAATCGCACTAGAAGCCTTCAGAAACGTGGAGGAGCACGAGTCCACAATAGTACTGACCATAACCGTCCAGGAAGAGACCGGTCTCAAGGGAGTAAGACCCGCTGCCTACACGATCGAGCCGGATTTAGCCATAGAGCTTGATGTTACGAGCGCTGCAGACGTTCCAGGGGTACCAGAGTATAAGCAGGTCTCAAAGGTTGGAGCAGGGCCAATTATCAAGGTGGCAGACGGACGGGCAGCCTCCGGACTATTACCGAGCAGACCCCTCCTCAAGCTCCTAGAGGAAATTGCGTCAGAAGAAGGCATCCCCTACCAGAGGGCAGTACTCCCCGGTGGGACGACTAACGCTACAGCGATAAGCCTTACGAAGAAGGGTGTACCATCAGTGGTGGTCGCAGTCCCCACAAGGTACCTCCATAGCCCTGTGGAGCTGATGAGCTTGAACGACGCTATCAATGCGGCGAGACTCGTAAAGGCTGCGCTGAAGAGGGTGAACAGGGAGTGGTATGAGAAGAACCTGTCGTGGAAGAGACTAAAAGGGTGAAGCCGTGTTCCCCGAGTAGCGAGATAAACAATATTTCACCTCGCATCGGCAGTATCCAGTAAAGTGGAGAGAAGCCTTACACCTCATCGCAGGGCTTCTCTCCCATCCCAAACACTACTCGACCGAAGAAGGGGACTGGGCAAGTTGGATTTAAAAGCGAAGGGCGAACAACTGCTCTCACTGCTGAGGAGCAAGTTTAACCTAGAAATCCTAGCACTACTCAGCAACGGCCCAAGTTATCCAAGGGAGATAGCACAACTCCTCCAGTCCGATGAAACGGATGTAGCGAGAAGACTTAGGAAGATGGAAAGGCTCGGCCTCGTTAAGGCGAAGTGGGTTAGGCTGGGGGATAGGAACGTTAAAATGTACGAGCTAAACGTTCAAGGGTTCGACATCAGGTTTAGAGGGGGCGGCGTAGAGATACAATTCTCGACAGGAGATAAGGCCTCAATAAAGCTCGAACTATCACAACTACCCCTCGAAGGCCACCTAGCACTTGTTGGTAGAGAGCAGGAGCTTGTAGGGCTTGCAAGCACGGATACGCCGGTAGTCCACATCTGGGGGCTACCTGGAGTGGGGAAAAGCGCGCTAACATACTGGTACGTAAAAAAATACGCCCAGAACAAGCCAATACTATGGCATAAGTCCACAGCCTTAGACACTCCGGACAGGCTTCTCAGGAAACTCCTACTCTTCATCTCGCTCAAGCTGGGGGAAGGGGTCTTCGAGGAGTCCCCGCACAGGGTCGCTAGGATAGTTTCTGAAACAGGCATACAGGTTATAATCGATGACTACCACAAACTAAATGTTGACACTAAGCGGCTCGTATTGGAGCTCGTCTCAGAGGTCGAGAGGCCCGCCAGGTTTATAATAATATCTCGGGGGAGAGAGAAGGGATTGCCCTACTGGAAGGGTAAAGTCTACGAGTTAGAAGTAAAACCCCTCAACTACACCGACTCGCTCAAGCTGGCAACAATACTCGCAGAGGAACAAGACATCCCAGTAGACCCACAGGATCTTAAGCTTGTAGCCCGGAGAGCGAGGGGGCTCCCACTACTCATAGTAGGCTCATTCGAGCTCCGCAAGAGCACGGGCCTCCCCCTACGCTCATGCGTGGAGAGGGTTGTCCAAGCATACTACAGCTCAGGCCTCGGCGGCCACTTAGGGAGGAGCGATATACGGCTCCTAGAAATGCTCCATGTCGCCGGAGGGGCTCTACCCCTCCAAGCATTATGCCAAGCACTCGGAGAACGGAGAAGACAATGCATAGAACATGTTGAGGCGACGAGGAGACTTGGAGTTGTAGAGGTCTTTGACGAGATGGTCTCCCTTAGAGACGTTTACTCAGGCGTGGTTCAGCCCCCTGGAGGGCCAAGCAGGGATGTAGCAAGGAGGGTGGCCCTAGCCCTCCTCGAAATGCCAGAGGCCGAGCTAAAGATGGCGGCCTTAGAAATAATGGGATCGTACTGTGTCTGGGAGGAGGGCCTGAGAGTAGTGTCTGAGAGGGTGTCCAAGGGCAGTAGCTGGGTGGTATGCTGTCCCGAGCGCTATTTGAAGGCTCTAGAGTCCATGCTCACATGCAGGAAACTGCCGGCAACAGCAAGTTCCCTCTTCAGGGCGGAGAAAGCACTCATAGGATATCTCACACTCCAAGGAGATACGGTAAAAGCAGCTAACGAGATCGCATCACTCCTCCCAACCCTCGCCCCGGAGAGACCAGTATACTCTAGATTAGCGGCCCTAGTGGCTGGTCTCATGTTCAAAATAGGCCGTGTAGAGGAGGGGAGAGCCCTGTTAAGGGCTGCTAGAGAGACTATGAGAGGGCTCCCCTGGAAGACCCAGAAGGCAATACTCTCAACATACCTAAGTAGCGACACGATTCTAGCCGTCTACTACGACAAAGATTATGAGAGGGCCATGAGGGACGCTGAGAAGGAGGCGGACATCGAGCTGGAGCTCGGAGACATAGGGAACTACGCTATCGGGCTAACACACATAGCACAGATAGCCTTCTTAGCGGGAGACACGAGAAAACTCCGAGATACGATAGAGAGGCTGGACGAGGCAATATCGGTGCTTAGAGGCACTATTACCTTAATACTGAAAGTCAGACGAACACTGTTCAAATCATATGAGCACCTCCTACTCGGCAATTACCAAGAGGCACTTAAACTCTTGAACAGTATAGACCCCGCAGCCCCCGGAGCAAGATTACTCCACGAGGACATAGAGCTGGCGAAAGCGGTAGCACTAGCACTCCTAGGTCAAAAGCAAGAAGCCGCAGCAGTTGCAGAGAGAGTCCTAGAAGAGGGGGTTGTTGAAGATCTTTTGGATGACGAGATACTACTCGCTAGAATTATAATGGGGACAGCGTCAGAGGAGGATCTTCCAGAGAGCATTGCGCCGGGGATCAGGGTTCTCATTGAGAGGCTACTGGAAAAACTAGACCATACAGGAGCGGAGCGGGGGAGTAAGAACAAATGGTCAAGGAGGGCCCAAAAAGAATAATAGCGTTAGCGCTCGGGAGGGAGTTCGACCCGGAGAGTGTGCGAAACATCTTCGGCCGAACCTTCCCCCGTTGGGATGAGCCCCTCGTCCTCACATTAAAATCAGGGGCTGAACTCTACGTTTTCGCCTTCGGCGTCGTAGTTTTTATAGGATACACTGGGTCAGGCGAGGAGAAATCAATAATAGATAGGCTGAAACGAGCTGCAGAGGCCCCCGCACCAGAACCCTATACGGAAGAGTACCTCTGGAACCCCTCTGAGCAGCCTAGGGGTAGAGGGTATCGAGTTAACATGCCTAACGGGCTAATAACTATAAGAGATGAGGCAATCTATGGCCCGCTAGATGAGGAGACGAAGAGGATCCTGGCCCTAGTTATAGCACAGAGCTCCGCCCTGAAACGGTTAGAGGCCGAGGCTGACAGCCTCCTCGAGGAAATAGAGAGTATCCTTGATAGGCTACTCCTACGGAGGCTGCCTCTAGCGTGGGGGGTAAGGGGGAGTCTCTTGCGTGTGCTAAGAGCTAGAAACACGCTAGTAGGAGACCTCCTAATACTTGAGAAGCCTAAGGCAGCATGGGAGGACATACGATACGAGAAAGTATTAGAAGGCCTCAGATATGTTTTTGAGATCGAGGAGAGATATGTGGCGCTCAACCGTAAACTATCGAGTGCCCTGGAAACTATAGAGGTGATAGCAGCGTTCATAAATGAGGCAAGGTTTCTTCTCCTTGAGACACTAATAGTCTTATTCTTCATAATAGATATATTATTGGCATTAAAATAGATGTATAATTATTATCATTTTACTTTACTATTGATAACAGTCTTTTGAGTGATCGCCAATAAGCAGTTCCACGTCCCGGGAGAGATTTGCACATAATTTGCATACAAATTATAGCATACTCTGAACTATATTTATATTCTCATTAAAGGCATCCAATTGATATCAGATGAGGAGATATGTCGCAAAAGGGAGCTCTAGTGGCTGCTATAATAATAGCGGTCTTGATTGGAGCAGCCGTAGGATACGTTATAGCCCCAAAGGGTGGTGGAGGGGCCACTAACACTAACCCTACTCAGACAACCTCCACTACAAGCTCTACTCAGACTAGCACTAACTATTCCCAACAGGGCGGAACACAGGGTGGAACATCTGGTGAGGAGTACACAATAAAACTAGCGTATAGTGATAAGGTTGGATTCTACCTCACCGACTCACAGGGTAGAACCCTCTATGTGTTTGCTAAGGATATAAACGGTTCTTCTGCATGCTATGGCACCTGCGCAGAAAAGTGGCCGCCTTTCTACACTGAAACTATCAAAGTGTCACCAGGGCTTGACCCCAACGACTTCGGGGTCATAACTAGGAGTGACGGCAAAAAGCAGATCACATACAAGGGATGGCCTCTATACTATTTCTTCAAAGACAATGCCCCCGGGGACATTAACGGCGACGGAGTGAAGAACGTATGGTATGTGGCTAAACCAGACTACACCGTGCTAGTCGGCTACAAGGAAGGACTAGGCCTCTTCCTAGTCGACAGCAAGGGTATGACGCTATACTTCTTCGCTAACGACGCTAATGAGACATCATCATGCTATGGCCAGTGTGCAGAGAAATGGCCAGTCTTCGCACCGTCACCAAGTAACGAAATCGTCATACCATCAATACTAAACATTACAGACTTCAATGTAATAGTGAGAGACGACGGCAAGATCCAGCTAGTATACAAGGGTCACCCGCTCTACTACTGGATAAACGACCAGGCCAGAGGAGATACAAACGGACATGGAGTAAAGAATGTCTGGTTCGTAGCCAACATAACAGGGCAACTACCCCAAACGGGGGGTTGAACTAATAGGCTGGCCGGCCTTTTTCCCATCCTATTATTAGACCCTTCTTTCCCTAATCCCATAATGCATGGGGAGGATGTTGTATGATGAAAAGAAGGTCAAAATGCTTACCATATGGCTAATAGAGGGCAGCAGGGGAGGGAAGACGAGGGCGAGGATCTTGATGGCACTAAAAAAGTCACCGGCAAACCCACACCAGCTTGCCAAACGATTAGGCCTCAACTACAGAACCATAACCCACCACTTGAAGGTGCTTGAGGATCACGGCCTTGTGAGGAGGATCCATAACTCATATGGTGCACCATACACCCTAAGTGAAGCAGCCGAGAAATACTGGAAGATAATAGAACAGTCGATCTGCAAAGTCTTGGGTGATGAGTGTTGAACTACTGGGACATACTTCTAGGGCTCACGGGAGCGACGTTCGTGCTTGCCGGCCTCTTCCTATATCTAGCACTCTACATTAGGAGGACTCCCACCGGCGTCAGGCTCGCCCTAGTTGCCGGCCTCTTCCTCCTTGAGGCTGTGATAGGACTCGTCGTCTACTACAGGTGGGAGGAGGCCGGCTACGGGCCAGACATATCGGTGCCCCTCATTGGCCTCCAACTGGCAACTCTCACCGGATTAGCGATACTTATAGATATTGTTAGGAGGTAGTAGCGGCCCCCAGTCTTATCTGCTATGGGAGATGGCGGCAAGGATCAACTGGCCCGCAGCGATCCCCCCATCGCCCGGTGGGAGCTGCCTGTGAAAGACTACTTCAACGCCAAAACTCCTAGCAGCGTCCTCCACACCCATAGCTATGTACTCGTTAACAGCGGCCCCACCACTGAAGAGGAGAGGGGCCCTCACCTCCTGGAGAGCCTTCTCAGCAAGGCTGTAGCCGACCCAGTAGAGTACATCAGCAGCCGCCTCCAAACCATCCCGGAAGCCTCCACCCTTGAACCTCTCTATGACGTACTCGACTAGCCTGTAGGGGTTAAGAGAGTCTTCCCCTGGCGGCCTCCTGCTCGGAGTTATCCTGTTGAGCAGTAGTCTGGACTCCAAGGCTATGGCTGGCTCACCCTCGTATGTCCTCTTAAAAGACACTCCTAGTAGTGCTGAGAGAGCGTCAGCCAGCCTGCCGGCACTACTAGTCAGGGGGCTGCGCCCAGCTACCTTGTAGACGAGACGGGCTTTCCCCTCACTCATCTTCAAGGGTATCCAGCTAAGCCTTTTGAGTAGCCGGATCGTCTCGTCCTCTTCGAGGCCTAGAGAGAGTATCCCGATCAGCGTCCTGAGGGGTTCTTTCGTGGCTGCATCCCCGCCCGGGAGGGGGAAGTACTGGATGTGGGCAACCCTCTCGCAGCCACGTGGAGAGGCTATCAATGCCTCACCTCCCCAGACCTTCCCGTCATCACCGTACCCCGCACCGTCAACTGTTACCGCGGGATACTGGGCATCGGGAGAGAGGCGCCTCTCGGCTATGAGGCTGAAGACGTGGGCGCAGTGGTGTTGAACTTCAACTATCTCTGAGCCGTACTCCTCGGCTAGCTGGGGCGCTATGATCCTATTGGAATATGCGGGGTGCTTGTCTACGACTATGAGCTCAGGGTTGAGGTTGTAATGTTTCACGAACCACTTAACCTCCCCTTGGAGCTCTGAGAGCTGTGCGGGGTTGTCTAGGTCTCCTATGTACTGTGTGAGGACGATCTTATCCTCAAAAGAGACGCCCCCAGCCGTTTGAAGCTCAGCCCCCAGTGCTATAGCCTCCGGGAGCTCTATGGGTGCTGTTATCCAATAGGGGGCGTAGCCCCTAGACCTCCTGAGGAGGACAGGCCTACCCCTAGTCCTCCTCACAACGCTATCGTCGACCCTGTGTACTATGATCCTGTTATGCTCTAGAACGTAATCAATATCGCCGCCGACCTGGTCAAGTATGCACTCCAGAGTCCTGCACATGGGGAACCCATGCCTATTCCCACTAGTCATTATCAAGACTCCATCAGGGATCTCACGGAGTATGAGGGCGTGGAGGCCTGTGTAGGGGAGCATCACCCCTATCCAGTAAAGGCCCCCAGTAACCTCACCGCTCACTATACTGTCTCTCCTCATGGGTATAAGCAGTATGGGACGCTGCGGGCTTTGGAGGAGCTCGCAGTCCTCCAAGGTCGCGTATGAGATCTGCGATACAACATCACAGTCTCTAGCCATAACTGCTAAGGGCTGTGTCGGTCTATCCTTGATCCTCCTAATCCTCCTCACGACCTCATCATCAGATGCCAGGCCTGCTATGTGATAGCCTCCTAGACCCTTAATCGCTAATATTCTGCCTTCGGAGAGGAGTCTTGCAGCTTCTCTTATCGGGTCGTCTACATGTAATGGTGCACCTCTGCTGTCAAGTAGGAAGGTGCGAGGCCCGCAAACCGGGCAGCTTATACCCTGCGCGTGATATCTACGCTCGTCCTCTAAGTCCCTATACTCTCTCAAACAGTCATCGCATAGGGGGAAATCTCTCATGCTCGTGTTGTCCCTATCGTATGGGAGGGTGTACATCATGGAATATCTAGGCCCGCACCAGGCGCAACTATTCCATGGGTACCGGTAGCGTCTATTGTTTGGATCGAGGATCTCGCGGAGGCAGTACTCACATATTCCAATATCCGGGGGTATAGCGCTCCTCCGCGTAACCCTCCTCTGACTCCGCATGATCTCGAACCTGGGGAACCCGTTCGGCTCGACCTCATGAATGCTGATATCCTCTATTATGGCCGGGGGCGGCTTCATTCGGGGGAGATCATGTAGGAAGCTCTTAACCCTCTCCTGTTCCCCCTCAACATGGATCTCGACCTCACTCCCCCCAAGGTTTAAGACGTAGCCCCTGAGGCGGTGTCTCACCGCTAGCCTGTGTATGTATGGGCGGAATCCGACGCCCTGGACGAGCCCCACTACCCTTATCCGGAGGGCCTTAACAGGCAATACTCCTATCCTCCCTCGATCTCCTCTAGCATCCTAAGGAGCTCGGTCTCCTTTGCCTCCAGCTCCTCAATGAAACCCTTAATAGTGGAGGCCCACTCCTCGATCTCCTCCTCCCTTAGCTTAGCAATGATTATGCCCGCATGGACAACGACAAGGTCTCCCGGCCTTATCCCCTCTATCGTGTTGGCGTCGGTTTCAATCCTTACCCCATTCGAGAACTCTACCACGGCCACTCCGTCCCCTCTAACCTCAATCACCTTACCCGGGACACCTAGACACATCCTGTCCACCCCCACCCAATTATTCAAGGCCGAGGCTCGCCACAACCTCCTCTACCAGCCCGCCCCCTCCGAAGCGGGCCCAAATATGGCATGCCCCCTCACTACTCACCATGCAGGGCCCATAGGGGACGCCCGGCTTGCACACTTTGAGGAAGAGGGGGCAGTCCGTTGGCTTGGCCAGCCCTAAGGTCACCTCAGCACACCGGCAGCCGGGTGGGAGATCATACTTCCACTCCCTCTCGCTGACCTCCTTAAGCCCATACTGGTATATGGCGTCGGCCCACCTGTACCTTTCCCTGAACGCTAAACCACTGTTGGGGACGAACCCCAGCCCCCTCCAGCTCGCGTCCACAACCTCACAGCACTCATCTAGGAGCTTTTGAGCCCTCACATTACCCTCCCATGTCACGGCCCGCCTATACTGGTTAACTAGTTTAGGCTTACCAGCCTTTAGCATCAGTAGGATGTAGAGTATAGCCTGCATGACATCGCTTGCCTCGAACCCTGCTACCACCGTTGGGATGCCGTACTCCCTAGGTATGAACTCCCAGGCCCTCGCCCCCACAATTGTCGAGACGTGCCCAGGCGCTATCACCCCACGGATCGGCGCATTACGGTGCTTCTCAAACGTGTACCTCATAATCGGGGGAGTAAGCCTATGCACGTTTATGAGCGTGAAACCCTCAGGTAAGAGCTTGTTAACGACAGCCGAGGCAGTGGAGGGTGCAGTAGTCTCAAAGCCCACGGCGAGGAATACGCTCTCCTTAGGATCCCTCTTATAATGCTTGATAGCCTCCAACAAGCTGTAAACCACAACGACATCGGCCCCGAGGGCCTTAGCATCAGCCAGAGTCCTAGGCTTAGACGAGCCGGGAGGCTCGCTCCCCGGCAGGAGATAAGTGTCGCCATAAGTGTAGGCACGCACGCCATCAAGGGCGAGCTTAATCATAGCGTCCACATAATGAGCGGGAGTAATACACACGGGACAGCCAGGGCCGGCGACGAGCTCGACATTGCCGGGCATTAGGCTCCTAATACCATTATAGACAATACTATGCTCGTGAGTCCCGCAAAAGTCCATGATCTTAACAGTCCCCTCTAAACCTTCAGCAGTCTTATTGATAAGGTCACGGAGCTTCATTACCAGAGCCCTATCGTTGCCCGCCAAACACCACACCGCATAGTAATCTATAAACAAAAGGGGGGTAAGATAAAAGTGGGCCTACGACAAAAGCCCCAGCTAACCGCAACCTTTGATATCTACTACCTCGCGGGCAATCATTTCTTCAATCATAGCGCTAACTGCTGGGTTTTCTGCAGCTTCGGCAATAGCCTTAGGAGATAAGAGGGTTACCTTGAAGCACTTCTGCCTAGCGACTGTCTCGTAAGCTCCGTAAACACTTCTAGCATAACCGCTTGAAGCTCCTTCTCCCGCCAGGTAGATAAGTTCCGAGTAGACTGCTCCCTTTGAGCAACCGGATTCGTCGAGGTTTTCTAGTAGTGTGTGATAAGTGAATATCTGCCGGAGATCATCTACGTGCTGCTTCAGACGGTCAACTATCAAAGAAGGCTCATATGAAGATGTGAGAACCGAGTATTTGACGTCGAGTACAATGCAGGTATTATTTTGTGAGTGCTTAAGCACCAGATCAGGACGTTGCTTTATCCTCTTTCCCCAGATGCTAGCGAAACCCAGCTCTTTTTGGTACTCAACACTCCACCCGCGCAACTGTTGTTTGAGTAAGGAGTATACGTAGCGCTCGAACAGAACATTCATATCAATAAGGATACCGTTCAACATCTTCTCGCCGGGAAGGCCCTTAGCGAATATGATGAGCTGTGCTATGCGGTAGGGGATCTCGAATCTCTCTGATAACCTATTGAACTCGAACTTTACCCACACACTTGAAGGATCAAGCCGGACATCGGAGAACAGCGAGAGTATGCGCTTAGCCTCATTGGCAATATTACCCATACCTAGAAGACGCCTATATGCTATATTGGCTGCATACTTCAAAACCCTGTTCAGCGTATTGTCAAGAGAATAAGGATAGCTCTCTTGGATGATCCTCAGCCTCCCCGTCACAGGCCTTCTAACCTGTTTCGACACAAGAATCTTCCCAGAAACCCTTGGATCCTCCCAAACTACACGAGTATACTCGTGATATGCACCTTTCAATAGCTCCCTAGAGAGCACCTTGATGTATATCAAGTAGATGATCCGCATCCAAATGTCGAACAAGTTCTCTCCGCCGGCTTCAAGCCGGGTCAGCTTAACCGTTAAGCTATAACCTGTCTTTTCCAGGAGAACTCTTTCAATCGTGTAGAAAAGCGTCCTAAGTCCCTCACGAGGATCGTCGAATATCTTGGGATAGACCACAAGAGTATAACTCTTAGAATCACCAACGTTGAAAGTAAAGATTCCAACAGGGGAGCTCACACCCTCAGCCTGAAAGAGTAGTAATCGCTCATCGGCATCGCATTGAACCTTGGCGGAGACTATTTCCTCACGTGGTAGGAAGCCTAGGCCTTGCGAAAGCTCTAGGGAAGCATCGGAAACGACAGGTTTCACTTTAGAAAGGGAGTTGCACAGAGCCTCATACTCGGGCTCATCAGGGAGCCTACAAGATTCTCCCTCTCTTATTGCTATGATGTTACCTTCATACCAGCAGTTCTGAAACTCCTCTGTCAACTTCCTCTAGCCCTCACCACCACCAACCCATTCTTTTAGCAGTCCCACTAACCTACCAGGGTCGACTGCTCTCGCCTTGCTTGGGTCGTAGAGTTCCTCAATACTTCTGAAGATCCGCCTGAGCTCGTCGCTACTAGTATAGAAGTACTCCCTGAGGAGTGGAACTATCTGATAGTACCAGACAGCATGGAGCGCTTCATTGCTATTAACTCCGAGGAAGTAGCTGTGCCCTATCTCGAAATCCTTGCCGAGCTTCTCTCCTATCTCCTTGTTTAGCCTCTCTAGGAGCTTCTTAAGGCTGAGGCCGTCAACCTCCCTATCTTCTAGTAATTCGGGCTGAGGCGATAACTCTATGAAGGCGAACCTCCTACGCAACGCATAATCCACAAGAGCGATGCTACGGTCAGTACTGTTCATAGTTCCTATTATGTAGAGGTTAGGCGGGACTGCAAAAAGCTCCCCACTATAGGGGAGCCTAACAATAACCTGATTAACCTGATTCGACATTGATAATCTTTTATCGGGTTCCAGCAGGGTTATTAGCTCACCGAAAATCCGGCTCAAATCACCCCTATTAATCTCATCAATAATAAGAAAATACTTAGGCGCGTTATTGAACCTCAGAGAACACTCACTCTTTCCACCTTCAACAATGCTCTTCAAACACTCCTGGACTTTCTCTTTTTTATCCCGGTAGCTTACGTCTTCTTCTCCGTTAGAAGTACGCCCCCCGCTCTCCCCACTATTCTCCTCATTGTTATGACTCATACCACTATAGATAGCCTCAATAGCAAGCTTTTTGAAAATCCCATCCCGTATAACGTACGTTACAACACCGTTTTCCACTTCGGGCCAGATACCCTCTACGAACTCCTCATATCCATAAGACTTGTGAAATGTAATAAATTCACTATTACCATTAATATTTTTAACAAATTTTATTGCCCAATATGTCTTACCTGTACCGGGGGATCCATATAATATTATCCCACCAAATTTTTTACTAAATTGGTTTACAATCTGTTTTAAAT
>WAOT01000049.1 GCA_015521115.1 Desulfurococcales archaeon | reverse complement strand
ACATACTGAGTAAAAAAGAGGCCGTGAACAAGCCCTACGCAGTAATAATATATCCGACAAAAGCACTCGCCAGGGATCAGCTCTACAGAATGAAGAGGCTAGCCCAAGGCCACCTGGGCCTTCGAGTCGATGTAATAGACGGGGACACGCCGAGTAGCGAGCGTACAAGGATCTACAGTGATCCGCCCCACATACTAGTAACTAACCCCGACATGATACACTACGGGCTCCTCCACTCCCCATACTTTCGCAGGCTCCTCTCCCAGGTCAAAGTAGTGATTCTCGACGAGATGCACGTTTACCGCGGAGTCTTCGGTACACACGTTAAATGGGTTCTCTATAGGCTGCAGCGCCTCGCAGAGCCAGGCCTAAGATTCATAGGGGCTGGCGCGACGATAGGTAACCCCTCAACCCTGGGAGAGAAACTATTCGGCAGGAAACCAGTAATAGTGGAGGGTCCAAGACGACGTCGAGGGGTAGCAGTACATCTCCTAGTATCAGTAGGCTCCGGTAGCAGATGGACCCTCGCGGCAGGACTAATCTCGGCCATGGTTAGGCGTGGATTGAAGGTTCTAGCATTCGCGGATAGCCAGCAAATGACGGAGCTCATTGCAAGGATAGCTCGCAGGAGCTTCGGTGTTAGAGTAGGAGTCCACAGGGCAGGCCTACCAGCCGAGCATAGAAGGGCTGTCGAGGACGAGTTCAGGGAGGGTAAGCTGAGGGCTGTTGTCGCGACCCCGACGATGGAGCTTGGAATAGACCTGGGTGACCTAGATGCTGTCATAATGGCTACAATGCCTCCCAGCTATTCGAACTATCTGCAAAGGGCTGGCAGGGCTGGCAGGAGAGATAAGCCGGGCATCATAGTCACACTACTCGGTGATAACCCGATAGAAGCCTACTTCGCAAGGCGTCCGAGGGAGTTTTTCTCGCAGAAACCAGAGCCCAGCTATATCGAGCCCTCAAATAAGGAGATAGCAAAAGTCCACCTTACCGCGCTTGCCGTGCAGGAAGGAGGCGTTAAAATCCCCGGTCTCCCGAGGGAACTCGCTAGTGTGGTTGAAGACCTAGTTCTACTAGGCCTAGCTAGGAGAGTCGGCGACATACTGTATCCGAACTGGTCGAAGGCAAGAGCATTCCTAGAGAAGCAGGGCGGCCTGAGAACAGTAGGCCCACAAGTATCCATTATCGAGGAGGGAGTTAAGAGAAAGCGTATAGGCTACAGGCAGATGCCCCAGGCCCTATACGATCTATACCCTGGAGCTATCTATTACCATGGGGGAAAATCATACTTAGCATCCTCGCTGGACCTAGATAAGATGGAAGCCGTAGTTAGAAGGCTCGGAGCTGACGTAAACTTCTACACTAAACCCTTCTACACTGTGGACGTCGTCGACATTATACCTCTAGAGGAGCGAGTGAGCGGCCCCCTGAAACTCGTCTATGCCGACGTAAAACTAGTAATACTTGTAACAGGATATATAGTCAGAGAGGAGTTCACTGGCAGGAAACTCTACGTCCACGAGTACAAAGAGCCATTAAAATGGGCCTTCTACACTAAAGCAGTACTCACAAGATACCCAGACCCGGGCATAGCAAACTCAATAGACAGGATAAGCGGCTACCACGCCCTAGAGCACACGCTCATATCAGCCGCTAAACCAGTTGTAGGAGCATCCGACACGGACCTAGGAGGTATAAGCTATCCCAGCGGCCACATAGTAATCTATGACTCCGTTCCAGGAGGACACGGCGCCTCCAGGCTAGTATACGAGAGGCTCGAGAGAATCCATGAAATAGCCGAGAAGATACTAGTAGAGTGCGACTGCGAGGACGGATGTCCTAAATGCGTGTTCAGCCCCTACTGTGGCAACAACAACAACTTCCTCTCGAGGAGAAACGCCTACAAAATACTAAGGTATACATTACAGCTATACGATAAAAAAGTTAGAGTAGTTGAGGCTCCCTTACAAGGGAAACCTCTAGCCTAGCGTTACTCGCCTAGTAGCTTTTCGGGCTTTTTGGCGGCTCTCTCCAGGAAGCTTTCGGCGAGGGCCTTCTCCTCGCTGGTTGCGTTGTCCTCCCAGCAGAACCACCAGTCCTTGCACTTGAACTTCTTCATTCTCTCCATCGCCTCAGCGTAGGTCGCAGGCGGCGGGACGATTAGGTTGTCGCCGATTATCTCGTTGTGAGGCCAGTTTGCAGGAACGGCTCTGCCGTACTTGTCGCTGAGCTGGAGTGCTAGGACCATCCTGAGTATCTCGTCAATTAGCCTGCCTAGCTCGAGTGGGTAATAGAGTATAGCCCTAATAGTGCCCTTGTCGTCGACGATGAATACAGCCCTGACCGTGTGCGTTGCGCTCTCAGCGTGTAGTAGGCCTAGCTTCCTGGCTACGAAGCCCTGTGGGTCGGCGATTATTGGGAATGGTACTTTGACGCCGATCTCCTTCTCGATCCACTCCTTCCACTTAATGTGGCTGTAGTTGCTGTCAACGCTCAGGCCTATGAGCTCGGTGTTGAGCTTTTTGAAGTCCTCGTAGCGTAGGCTGAAAGCTACGAACTCGGTAGTGCATACTGGAGTGAAGTCTGCGGGGTGGCTGAATAGTACGAACCACTTTCCCTTGAAGTGGTCTGGTAGCTTGATCTTGCCGTGGTCGGTTACGACTTCTATCTCTGGGAACTTCTCTCCTATGAGTGGGATTTCCCCGGGCATCACGATCACCCTTCTTCGAAATGACTTCGGATAAGAAGTATTATATAAAGTTGAGCATGTACGCTACACTGTTCAAGCCATGATAAACACTCAAATACCACGACTACAACTAGATAATTAACAAGCTATCCTTTAGCCTCCTAGTGGAAAGGTAATCCTCTTAACCCCCACCCATCTTAACACATACTCCAATTGGAGGCGGCGGTCGTCTAGCCTGGACTAGGACGCCGGCCTGCCAAGCCGGAGGTCCCGGGTTCAAATCCCGGCCGCCGCACCAGCCAGTATTCTACTATCTCTTAATGTATATTATATTATAATGATTATAAAGAATCGTTTACCTAAATAAAAGTTTATTCGTGCCTTTAGTGCGTTTTAATTGCATAGGGTGTGTTTCCTGTGCCCGGCTTCAAAGATTTTATGAAAAAAGCTAGGGAATTAGCTGAAAAAGGAGTATCAATGGTCAGAGAGGCCATGTCATTTGAACAGCTTATGAAGGATTTTGATGAAGTAGTCGCTAACACTCTCTCAACGATACTCGCGGGGCATGGCTACAGGGGTATGGGTCAGGAGGAAGTCGGCGACTACTATGTTGTTAAATTTGCTGTCGATGACTTTGAGAAAGTTAAGCATATAGTTGATAGGGATATTAGGAGGCGCTACTCTCCTAAGGACAGGGAGAAGATCCTCGATGTATACCCCGACTATCTAGAGTTTAGGATAAATTATACGAGGAAGCATGCGGCGGCTTCATCGTTCCTGACACCAGTGTCGGTAGAAGACGTGAGGGTTACTTCGAGGCTGTTCTACTTTGTTGAGAGAAAGGGTGGCTTCCTAAGCAAGGTTAAGAAGGATAGGCACGATATTAACCTGGGCGGCTTTAGCTTCAAGTCATCAGACTTCGTAAAATACGATGTTAAGGAGATAGATTATGATAAGTTGAAGGAATATCTTGAGAGTAAGTTAAAAACATTTGGAATAATCTGAAAGCATAATAGTGGTGGCTAACTAAACTCATAGTGGGGTCTAGAGGTAGCGAGTCGTGTCTGCGAGGCTGGGCTGGATAGAGAAAGCCATGATGCTGGTCCCCGGCTATCGGGGCTATAAGAAGCGTGAACTCCTGAGGGAGGATGACCGGGTAATCCGCGGCTATGTAGCCGACGTGCTCAGGCAGGCCTCGCAGTTAATATTACAGGCTCAGAACGAGCTCGTGCAGGCGCTAGGCTTTCAGGCGCAAATGATGCTGCAACAACCAGGCAACCCGCTTAGCACCCTAAGCCTCCTGCAACAGAGAATCTATAGCTTATCAGCCCAGGTGGAGCACGCCGAGGCCGGGTACTCTCCAAGCTTCGACAGGTTGAAAGTAAAGGAGGAGGAACTCCAGAAACTATTAGAGATCGACAATAATATGATAGGCTTTGCTAACGTTATACTAGAGACAGCTAAGATCATTCTAAATCAGGTCCGTAGCACCCGTAGCTTCGACCAACGCCTCATAATAACTATTCAGGAGAGCCTGGGAGAGCTTGAGAGGATCCTTGCTGAGAGGAGGAGGTTCCTCCACGGCTCTGGTGAGGTTGCTGGGCAGGGGGTCCCGCAGCCAAGTAGATAATAATTATCATTGTTATTATTATTAGGATTGCCGAGGCTACTAGCTTCGGGTTGATCCCGGCTATGACCAGTGCTATACCTACTAGTAGTGTATAGAGGCCAATAGAGTACGAGCGATCCTCCTCATCTCTCGCCGCGATATAGTAGCCGAGCATGATCGAGGATGGTAGTAGGATTATCAGGCCTAGTGAGAGGCGGGCTCCAAAGTCGCTCCAGAAGATTATGTCTAGGGCTATCGCCACCAGTATGCTTGCTAGGGCTATGCCTTCAGCCCTCGTCCTCATGGCTCTTGTAGACTCCGACACGGCTAGCACCCAATCTTAGAGCGGAGTAGGCTCCAGGGAGGCTGGCTATGAACCCGCCCGCCGCCCCGGCTAGAAGGCTATGAGCAACAGCCCCTATCCCGGCTCCTAGCAAGGCGCTCGCGATAATGCCTCCTATACCTGCTGAGAGGAGGATTCCCCTCTCCTTGACACCTATAGGGTATTCGAGGTATATCACGGTCCCTTCGGAGCCGTCGACCAGGGCTCTATACCTCTTCCCCTGATAGGAGTACTCGACCTCCCAGACAGGGAAGTGAACTATTCCAAGCCACTTACTCTCATCGACAAGCTTAGGGTTGGAGCACGTGTTCAAGGCCTCCCTTACAGCCTTGCTCCTAGCCCGTGAGGCAACCTCCTCCAGCAACTCCTTGGGATCAAGGTCAGGCTGGTAATACCTCCCCCTCTCCAGGGTCGCTGGCTCGAAGAACCTCCTACCACGCACGGGGAAGGGGTAGGATCTAGGCAGTCCCGCCAGAGGTTCTCGAAGGGCGAGGGCAACCCTGTACTCCTCCTCGAGGCCCGCCTCGGGGTTCTCCGGGCACTCTGCCCTTACTTTCACCTGGTAGAGGTATAGGGGGACGAAGTGTATCCTCCCCGCCTCGGGCCTCGCTTTCTCGCCTATATCGTCGGGGGCCGCGAACTGCCTCTGAGCGATTCTTCTCACATAGTCAAACGCCTTGTTGAACTCTACTCTCAACTCGAACATGTAGTGTTCCTTGAATATCTCCCCGGTGGCTTGCCACACGGTGGTACCACAGTAGGGGCACACAGCTATGGTTACAGTCTCGGGGACCTGGAACCTGGCCCCGCAGTAGGGGCACTGGATAGTCTTCACTCCTCACCAGCCCCCCTCTCAACCCGGACGTCCTTAACCAGGTTCTTCCCGAGGAAGTAGGAGGCCGCTAACCCCGCTAGGAACAGGATTACCCCGGCACCAGTATAGTCGCCTCCGAGCGCTGCGAGAGCCGCTCCTCCGCCTCCCAGGATTCCAGAGGCTAGCACCTCCCCCGTCAGGTATAGCGCTCTCTGAGCTGGAGTTAGAGGTTCCTCTGAGTAAACCTTCTCCCCGTCCCAGCCGGCGAACACAGCCTTGTACAATCCGCCCTTATACGTGTAAATCGCTACAATGCTCGGTACGAGTAGAATAGGGGATAAGTACCTGTTAGCGGCCTTGCACGGTATCCGCTTCTCCCTCCAGGTAACATTCGAAGCCATCCAGCCCGGGTGTTGGGCCATAGCCTTCTCCATTGCTTCATCGTTCATCTTCTCGGAGACTTCCTTGTACAGGCGGTCGCAGGCCTCGTCTCTAGCAATTGTCAACGCGTCGTTGGAGGGTATCTCCGATGCTAGAACTGTACCCTTTACATCTTCCCAGTTAACTTGTGAGATGGGAATACTTTGAGGACGCTTATCCATGTAGTACTGGGCTAGCGGCTCAGTATAGGAGCGCTCAACGTTACGCCTGGCAATTATTGGGAGGTCATAGTCCTTCTCTAGGCTGCCGCTAACCTCTACAGTCGTCGTCATCGTTTCAGTCTCGACCTCGGTCTCCTTACCCCGCTTTACAATCCTGGTTCTCGTAAGCACTACGTCAGCGACTCCATAGTACCGTGACTCGGCGTGAACGCCTGCAGCGTAGAGCGGGATGTAGATGAGCTCAGTACTCTTCAACTGGACATCCTTAGCCAGCTTTCTCATATCCGGGTCCGTCTCCAGGTAGTGCTTGAAGTATTCGCGGGCTTTGGAGGGGTTAGAGGGGATTAGCTCTATAGGGTACACGTAGGCCTGGCTCGTCCAGTTAGGATAACCACAGTAACTACACACCGCTACAATAGTCTCAGGAGTGATCTCGAGGGGGGCACCACACCGCTGGCACCTAGCAGCCCCGCTCGCCAAGGCTGAGGGTCCCCCAGCTAGCACTCCTTAGAATCGGCCCTCACAGGCCTCCCATCAGGGCACCACTTGATGGGTTGCGCGCAGTAAGGGCATACCGGTGAGAACGGTGGAATCTCCCTCCCACAATATGGGCATCTAGGCTTAGCCAGCGGGGCTTGTTGGGCCTGCTGTGGTTGTTGGGCTGGTTGCCCGTATTGCCCGTAGTAGCCTGGATACTGGTACTGTGGATACTGCCAGGGTTGCGGCGGGTACTGGGTTGGCTGTGGGGGTCTCTGTTGCGGGTACTGTTGCGGGTATTGTTGTGGCGGGGGAGGATAGGGGTACTGCTGGTATGGGTACGGCGGGTACGGGTACTGCGGAGGCCTCTGTGCCTGCTGTGCCGGAGGTTGACCAGGCTTGGCTGGCGGCGTCATAGGGGGCTGCGGTGGCTGTTGTGGCGGCATTGGGGGGTACATCATCCAAGGCATCATTACGAACGGGGCCACAGCCCCGGCGCCTTGTGCCTTCGAAAGGCTCTCCGCTATTCTCTCCCTACCGGTCCAGTCCCTCTGGTAGAGGGCGGCGAAGGCTCTTGGCCCGCTCATCTGGAGGATCTGCTTGTCTTCCTCGGATATGTCGATCTTAAGCGTTATATCCGTTATAAGTAGCCCGTACATGTCGTTAACCCTCTGCGCCACCTTGGCCTTAGCGTAGTCGGAGAACTCTCCTATCATCGCGAGGAAGTCCGAGACGTTCTGCACTACTCGACCCTGTCTAGCCTGCTCGTTAGCATATTCGGCGAAAGCATCAATTAGTGTAGAGATTATGAACGGGTTAACCTTCCTCCTAACATCATCCACGGTTACCTCGGTAGCTACGCCCATAAAGCGAGTGTAGAATAATTCTATTTTATTCTCGTCAACCGTGAAATAGTAGGTTCCGTTGAAGAGGAGGTGAACCCCTATCCAGTCGATGAAGGCTCTGTCACCGAATTTCGCATCGTATTGTAGAAGGTTAACGAAGACAACAGTAGCCTTGAAAATGCTCTCGCCGTATAGGCCCTCGACAAAGCCGTGCAGGAACGGGACGTTCTGGGTGTCTAAGGTGTGCCTTCCAGGACTCAGTATTCCGAGGAGCTTCCCGTCCCTTAGGAACACCGCGCGCTGGGACTCATTAACTATAACCACGCTGCCGAGCTTAATGTCCTCGCTCGGGTAACGCCAAGCCACGTAGGATTGAGGGTCTAGGTCCTCGGGCCACTTTATGACTTCGAGTCCTCCGCCTCCTACCGCTTTCGCTCCCTTACCAAGAGCTTTACCAAGCTTGTCGAATACCATTACTTACACCTACAAACCCTTATTAATACTCGTTTAACCTCCGTGGTAGCTAGAGTATATTACTCTTAATGTATAATATACCGAAATATCGAGTAAACACAGTAGCATATAAAACTAAAATTCTATTAATTACAATAATATATACATTGGTATCTTAAAGCATACTCCTCTTAATCGTTTTTAACCCTCCGCAAAGAGCCCAGGAGAAAGGCGGGAGCCCTTAACAGGTGAAGCAGTGTGAACAAGCGCAGAGAGAAGGGGCAATCGCATTCGACGAGGCCGGCTAGACCCACAGTTCCGTCATGGGTAGTCTACACGCCGGAGGAAATAGAGGAGATAATAGTAGAACTAGCTAAGAAAGGATACGGGCCCAGCATGATAGGGATAATCCTCCGGGACCAGTTCGGGGTCCCCCTAGCCAAGCCCTTCCTAGGAAAGAAGATAACTAGGATCCTTAAGGAAAGAGGGGTAAGCCCGCCCCTACCCGAGGATCTAATGGTTCTCATAAGGAAAGCTGTCAACCTTAGAAGGCACCTCCAGGAGCACCCCAAAGACTTCCACGCCAAGAAGGGCCTCCTAGACCTTGAGTCGAAGATTAGGAGGCTAGTGAAGTACTATAAGAGGAGGGGAGTCCTCCCGCCAGACTGGAAGTACAGTCCGGAGAGGGCCCGCCTCCTAGTGGCAGAATACGGCTAATAACCGATCCAGGAACTCATCATCTCAAAAACCCTCTCCTAGCCCAATGCTAATAGCGGGTGCAGCTACTAGTGCTCCGACTCCACCTAGAACCAGGGTCCTCCCTTGATAGAAGCCTACAAGCAGTTAGCAGGCACCTGGGTAAAATCCTAGAGGAGGGGGTCCGCGAGGGCTATATCCGGGTGTGGGCGTATCCCCGCGTAGAATCAATAATAGCCGGAGGGGTCCTATCAGCGATATCCTCGAGCATAGGTGTGAGACCCCTCTACAAAGTATCCGTTTTCCCGCCGAGCCAGATAGATACTCCAACTATAATACTAGGCTATAGTAATCCCGATTACAAGGCCACTCAGGTGAACTCGACACTACTATCGCTGTCACCTGAGGCGTCGGCCCCGCCCCCGCCTGGAGCAGTGTATGTAACCGGCGAGGGCAGTGTAGCGGGGATCCTAGGGCTCCTCCTGCACGAGCAGAAAAACGCTTACTCCAGGAGAGAGCTACTACTCCTACTATTATCGGCCTCCTACTACGGCGGCTATGTCGAGAAAACCGGGAGATTCCACGGCCTAGACAGGGCATTCTACGAGGCCCTCTCAGCAAAGACCCCGGAGATAGACGTAGTTAACACGCTGAAAGTCTACAATCCTGATAAAACAGGTCTCTGCGACGCCATATCAATGACAATAGACCCCTACTATCCCAGCCTAACCGGCGATCCAGACGCCTGCAAAAGCCTGCTCCGAGCAAACGAGCTAGAGGATCTAAGCGACAGAATAGTATCCTCCCTCTCCGAAAAAGAGCTGGAAAAAGCGGCCCTAACAATCCTCTCACATATCCAGGGAATAGTAAAAGGGCGCCTTGAAGCCAGCGACTACATAGGAAGCATAGTCCTTTACAGGAGCATTGGAGTCGACGCCCGGCTACTAGCAAACTCCATCGTACACTTCCTAGACTCCCTCGGAGACCCGGCAATCGTCCAGTCAATCGTATACGATCCAGAAACACTCATACAAGCTCTAACCAGAAGCCACGTCGCATCTGCAAGCGACTTCGCCGACTACGTGGAGAACACCCGGCTAGTAAAAGCGAAGCTCCACTCATGGCTACGGGGCTACATGGTGGGGGACCCCCACGGCCACTCCCCCCTCCTACTATGGCGGGCTCTAAAGCTCAAAGGCCTAGTCGAAGCGGAACCGCTGATAATCGATAGGAACGGTAAGAACTGCGTCTCAGCCCTACAAGTGGAGGAGGCCAAGGGTTACGGTGAGGCGAGGAAGCTAGTGAGCGTTAAAGCTGCGAGGGAAGACGGGTTATGGCTGTGCGTAGAGGAGAATGCATAGCTATGGTGGTTATAGAGACGGTGCACGCCGGGGTCCTTTATGAAGCCGTAGAACCCGATAACAGGGGTGCTCCACCCCATATCAAAGTATCGTGTACTCCCAAGGATAACGCGCTAGAGTGCACTGTTAGGGTCGAGGGTTGCGAGGATCCCAAGCGTATCTTAACATTGAGGAATACTGTAGACGATCTGCTCCTAGCACTTAGGAGCGCCCTGGAAACCCTGGACCTTCTGAAATAATACCTTTAAACTCGCATCCAGACCAGACCCCAAGGGTTACCGGTAGGTAGCGTTGGAACGGTGAGGAAAGCATGGCTAGGAGGCGTGCCAGGCCTTCGGGCGACACTTGGAGGCAGAAGAAGTGGTACACGGTAGTGGCACCGCCGGTCTTCGGCGAGGCCCCACTAGGGACCACCCCTGCTGACGACCCGGACAAGCTTATAGGTAGAGTAATGGAGGTAACACTCTTCGACATAACTGGAGACTACGCCCACGTCCACATAAAGCTGTACTTCCAGATAGTAAAGGTCGAGGGCGACACGGCTTACACTCGTTTCAAAGGCCACGAACTACTCAGGGACTATCTAAGAAGCCTCACCAGGAGGAAGAGCAGTAAGATAACAGGAATATTCGACGTATGGACCAAGGACGGCTACGGTCTCAGGGTGACCGGAGTAGTATTTACAAGGTACAGGTGTAAGACCAGTCAGAAGAAGCTGATAAGGAAGAGGATGAAAGAAGTCATAGAAGCCAGAGCCGCGGCGAGCACACTAGACGAGTTCATACAAGCTATGGTCTTCAGCGACCAGGAGGGAAGCCTAGCACAGGAGATAGATGAAGCCGCGAGGAAGATCTACGCTATCAGGAAGGTTGAGATCGCTAAGAGCAAGCTCCTATGGGTCCCCGGGCCAGAGGGACCCCAGAAGGCAGTAGTCGTATCACCGATCCAGCTCCGAGCCAGGTAGCGGGCCAGGTGGTTTCTCCCCATTGGAGAAACCCTGCCTTTTAATCAAGACAGCCCTTGGAATGGAGAGGATAGCCGCTTCTAGAATCGAAGAGGCCCTCCCCTGGGTTAAAGCGCAACCCTCCCCTCGAGGCTTCAGGGGCCTCGTCCTTGTCTACGGGTGTAGGGGAGGGGAGCGAGAGATCATCGAGGAGAAGGTTGTAGAGGCAGACCGAGTCATCCCAATTATAGACGTCGTTGAGGCAGACCCCGGCAGGATAGCAGAAGCCCTCCGGAGGATAGCGCCTAGACACCTAAAACCGGGAGAATGCTTCGCGATCCGGACCACGAGGAGGGGCCGCCACCCCTTCACTAGCATAGATGTCAACGTTGAAGCCGGCGCGGCTGTGAAGGAGGAGACAGGCGCTTGTGTCAACCTCTCCTTCCCCGACAAGATCTTCCTAGTCGAGATAATCCAGGACAAGGCTCTCCTAGCAGTCGTGCCCGGGAGCTATGAGTGGAAGAAGATGAGGCCTGGTAAAAACCCGGTGATCCGCTTATTCCGCAGGATCAGTGTAGTCCAGATGCCATACCTGGGCCCCCTAGACGCTTGCAGGAACATGGGGGTCCGGGTTGGTAGGGAAGTGCAGAACTTCGAGGTCCGGGAGCTAGTAGTGGCGCCCGCGGGCCCCGTTGATGCAAGACAACTCGCGGAATTCCTCCTGGGAGTCTTCGAGGGGATAGAATCCAGGTATAGGATCCAGGCGAGGAGCTATCACAGGAAGCCCTGGCGGGTCCCAGTAATAGTCCAGGACATCCACCAGCTAGTAAGGGATAGGAGGGGTGAGCCCGTCATAGTCCTGGAGCCGGAGGGAGAGCCTGTAAGTAAGGTAGCCGACGAGCTCTGGAGGCTAGTATCGGGAGCCAAGAGGGTTAACCTGCTCGTGGGGTCGCGTGAGGGGATCCCCCTGGGCATTTACAGGTTCGCCGACCTCGTAGTAGACATCGCTCCAGGCGTAACGCTTTCAACAGAATACGCCGCCTCATCAGCTCTTATAGCGCTCGCTACAATACTCCACGATAGGTTGTCGGGTCTTGGCGAGGAGAGCCCTAGTATTACTAGCAGCAGGGAAGGGAGAGAGGCTAAGGCCGATAACGGAGACGAGGCCTAAGCCCCTCGTACCAATCCTCGGGGAGAGCCTTCTCTGCAGGCACGTAAGGCTCGCATCTAGGCACTATAACCCGGATGACGTCATAGTAGTGGCCTCTTATATGATAGATGCGGTCAGGGAGCACCTGGAGTCGAGATGCCGTTACGGCGTGAAGTTAAGGATTATAGAGCAGGGCGGCGAGAGGGGTACCGGCCACGCAATCCTCCGGGCAATGGAGGAGGCGGAGGCAGACGATTACTTCATAGTATACTCGGACCTCTACGCTTCCCCCGGGATCTACGAGTCCATAGCCTCTGCACCGCCGCCGGCAATACTTGCCGTGGAAGTAGATAACCCCTCAGAGTATGGAGTCCTAGAAGTCGCTGGGGGGACCCTCAAGAGGATACACGAGAAGCCCCACGGGAGCCGGCCGCCGAGCAACCTGATATTCGCCGGAATGATAAGGCTTAGCGGAGAGCACGAACCCTTCTTCGCCAGCATAAAGCCCTCTCCTAGAGGGGAACTGGAAGCTACGGACGCTCTCAACGAGATAGCACTAGTCCAAGACGTCCTAGTAGTTAAGCCCCCAAGGGGGGAGAAGTGGCTCGACGTGGGGAGACCCTGGAATCTGCTCGACGCCAACAGGTACGCCCTGGAGGAAGCGTCTTCCCGCATACGAGGCGAGGTCCACCCCACAGCCGTCATAGAAGAAGATGGAGGGCCTGTAATCGTCGAGGAGGGAGCACTGATAGGACCCCACACGGTGATCGAGGGCCCCGCATACATAGGCCCTGGAGCAAGAGTAGGTCCACACGCCTACATAAGACCCTACACCGTAATCCTTGAGGGGGGTAAGGCCGGCCACTCGACCGAGATCAAGGCCTCCATACTCATGGAGCACGCGAAGGCCCCCCACCTGAGCTACATCGGGGACAGCATTATCGGGGAACACGTGAACCTGGGAGCTGGAACCATAACAGCTAACCTGCGGTTCGACCATAAAACCATCAAAATGACCGTGAAGGGCCGGAGGATAGACACGGGCAGGACTAAGCTGGGAGCTGTCATAGGGGGTCATGCGCAGACGGGCATAAACGTTTCAATACTCCCGGGCGTGAAGATAGGCTCATACGCCCTCATATACCCTGGATGCACCGTGGCTAGGGACGTCGAGAGAGGCGGTGTATATAGGTGCGGGACCCCCAGGTAGCCCTAGTATACCTGAGCGATAGGAGGGTGGCATACTCCAGCATAGCGTT